>JBGSUP010000473.1:0-3988 GCA_041753485.1 Akkermansiaceae bacterium | reverse complement strand
CACGGCCGCCGCGGTCACCGCGATCGCCCTGGGGTCTGCCACCGCCTTGGTTGGTGCCGTCGTCTTCCTTCTTGTTGACCCAGCACTTGACACCAATGATGCCGTAAACGGTGCGGGCTTCGGCAAAGCCGTAGTCAAGGGGAACCCGGAGAGTTTGAAGAGGCACTTTGCCTTCGCGGTAACCTTCGGCGCGGGCAATGTCCGCACCACCGAGGCGGCCGGCGCAACGGAGACGGATGCCTTCGGCACCGAATTCCATGGCGGTTTGCAGCGCGCGCTTCATGGCGCGGCGGAAGGAAATCCGGCGCTCAAGCTGCACGGCGATCTGCTCGGCGACGAGTTGGGCGTCGAGTTCGGGCTTGCGGATTTCGATGATGTCGATTTTGACCTGGGCACCCTTGCACAGATCGGTGATTTCCTTGGTCATCACTTCGATTTCCTTGCCTTGGCGGCCGATGATCAGGCCGGGGCGTGAGGTGTGAAGGGTGACGCGGACGCTGTTCCAGGCGCGCTCGATGACCACGCGGGAAAGGCCGGCGTTCTGGAGTTTGTTCTTGAGGTAAGCGCGGATCGCGAGGTCTTCGTGCAGTTTGTCGGTGTAGTCCTTGCCACTTGCATACCACTTCGAGCGCCAGTCCTTGTTGACTGCGAGACGGAATGCGATCGGATTTACTTTCTGGCCCATATTGAGTGAGGGATGTTAGAAGGAGATGTTTCAGGCTTGTTGTTCCACTGCGGCGGGAGCGGCGGCGGGAGCTTCTTCGGTTTTTTTGGAGACCGCCTTGCGGGCGATCTTCTTTTTCTTCTCGGGAGCGGAGCCCGTGAGGGTGATGGAGATGTGGCTGGAGCGACGGATGATCGGACCGGCGGAACCCTTGGCGCGGGGCTTGAAGCGGCGCTGGGTGGGGGCGGCTCCAATCACGGCTTCCTTGATGACCAGGGTGCCGGTATCCAGGGAAAAATTGTTCTCGGCGTCGGCGATGGCGGTTTTGAGGGTCTTGCCGATCAGTTGGGCGGCCTTCTTGGGCGTGAAGGTGAGGATATCGAGGGCGTTCGATACCGGCAGACCTTGGATTTCCCGGGCGACGTCGCGCGCCTTCTTGGGCGAGAGACGGACGTATTTGCTGGTGCTTTTGACTTCCATAAGGAGGAGGACGTGAGGAGTTACTGCGCTGGGGCTTGTGTTTCGAGAATGGCGAGATCGCCGGGGCGTGGAGTTTCGGCGGGGTCATCGAGATGTTCGACAAACACGCCGCTGACGCCCTTGCGGACATCTGCGAGAATGGCTTTTCCGTAAGGCTGCTGGCCGCGGGAGAGGCGGAAGGTCATGCCGATTCGGGCTCCCTGGCTTTCGCCAATATTGAGAACCAACATGCCGCTTTCCTGATCGAGGCTGACGATGCGGGCCTGCTGGAGGGAACCGGACCGGACATCGGGCCGGGGCTTTTGCCGCAGTCCCAGGACCGCGTCAAGCTCTCTTAAAGAAGTTTCGACCCGAAGTCTGGCATCCGGATCGGAAACCACAGCCTGGCGGAGGTAGTTGTTGACCGAAGCGGCGAGCCTGGTTGCGGATCCTTCGAGTTCGGCGATGCGTTCGTTGGCGAGTTGGAGGTCGCCGGCGGCCTGAATCAGGCGGTCATCACCGCCATCGAGCAGGTTTTTGCCGAGCGCTTCAAGGCGTTCGCGGACTTGGGCGAGTTGTTCGGACGCTTGTTTTTCCCCGCGGTTGGCCTCGGCGAGGCTGCGCTGGAGCGCCTGGTTCTGCGTCTGGAGTTCGATGATGGCTTCCTGGAGTTGTTCCGGACTCGGCGCCTGCGCGGGGCACATTCCGGCACCGGCCAGCAGCCCGAGGGCGGCGGCAAGAGCTTTGGAATGGAGGGTGCGACACATGAGAACGTGGGGAAAACCTTAATCAGGCTTACTTTTTACCGATGCCGCCGTGGTTGCGGAAAATCCGGGTCGGGGCGAATTCACCGAGCTTGTGACCGACCATGTTTTCCGTGACATACACGGGGACGAAGGTCTTGCCATTGTGGACGGCGAAGTTGTGGCTGACAAAGTCCGGGGTGATCATCGACTTGCGGCTCCAGGTTTTGATGGGCTTGCGGTCGGATCCGGCGTCGGCGACGGCGTCGATCTTGGCGAGCAGCTTTTGATCGACGTAGGGGCCTTTCTTGAGAGAGCGTGGCATGATGGAACTGTGTTTGGAGTGATAAAAGAGGGGTTGTGTGGGCAAGACGCCCACACTCCTTGATTACTTCTTCTTGTGGCGGGACTCGACGATGAATACGCTGGTGGTCTTCTTCTTGTTGCGGGTTTTTTCACCCTTCGCGTGGCCCCATGGGCTGAGAAGGTGCTGGCGGCCACCACCGGATTTCGATTTGCCCTCGCCACCGCCGTTCGGGTGGTCAACGGGGTTCATGGTCATGCCGCGGACGGTTGGACGGATGCCCAGCCAACGGGAACGACCCGCCTTGCCGGAGGTTTCGTTCATGTGGTCGCGATTGCCGACCTGTCCGATGGTACAGAAGCAACGATCATTGAAGCGGCGGATTTCACCGGAAGGCATTTTCACGAGCGCCCAGCCGCCATCGCGGTTGGAGAGCACGGCGAGTTGGCCGGCGGCGCGGGCAACCTTGCCGCCATTGCCGGGGATGAGCTCGATGTTGTGAATGGAGGTTCCGAGCGGCACGGCGCTAAGCGGCATCGCGTTGCCGGTCTTGGGGGCGACGTTGGCACCGGAGATCACGGTTTGTCCGACTTCGAGGCCGAGCGGGGCGAGGATGTAGGACTTCTGGCCGTCCTCATACTGGATGAGGGCGATGCGGCAGGTGCGGTTCGGATCGTATTCGATGCCGACGACCGTGGCTGGCACGTCCTGTTTGCCGCGCTTGAAGTCAATCAGGCGGTAGTGGCGCTTGTGGCCACCGCCGACGTGGCGGCAGGTGATGCGGCCGGTGTTGTTGCGGCCACCGCTGCGCTTCAAGGGCGTGAGAAGACTCTTCTCAGGCTTGCTTTTGGTGATCTCCTCGAAAGACGGGAGATTCTTGTAGCGTGCGGACGGGGTGATGGGCTTGAAATTTTTCAATGGCATGACTCGCGGAACGGTGAAGTTGTTACGTTTGGAGCAGCGGATGAATCGCTCAGATCAGATCGAGAGATTCCCCTTCCTTCAGACGGACGATGGCTTTTTTCCAGTGGTTGGTGCGGCCGGCATCAGCACGGCGTTGGCGGCGGAGCTTGCCGTCATAATTGGCGGTGCGGACTCCCAAAACGGTTTTCCCGAAGAGCTGCTCGACGGCTTGTTTGATCTCCAGCTTGTTGGCCTTGCGATCGACTTCGAGCGTGACTTCGTTGTTCGTCTCCTGGAGAAAGGTGGCCTTCTCACTCATGCGAACGTTTTTGATGACGTGGTAAATGTCTTTCATGATCTCGGTGTGGGGTCCGGGGTTCAGGCGCTGCGCTGCGCAAGAGTTTGAAGCGCGTCACCGACAAGGATGACGGAGTTCGCAAGGAGGAGTTGCTCGACGTTGACGTCAGATCCGGTGACGAGCTGCACATGGGCGACGTTGCGGCCGGCCAGGTAGGTGGAGTCGTCGAAGGAGTTGGAAACCACGAGGATCTTGCCCGGTGTGGTGATCGCATTGATGGCGGCGAGGAAGGACTTCGTCTTGCCATCGGCGATGGTGAAGGAAGGAACCGTCTGGATCTTGCCACCGGCGACGAGGTCGCCGAGGACGCGGCGCAGCGCGAGCTTGCGGACGGTCTTGGTGACTTTCTTTGAATAATCGCGGGGACGCGGGCCGAAGACCACACCACCACCGACGAAGATGGGAGCGCGCTTGTCGCCGTGACGTGCGTTGCCGGTTCCCTTTTGTTTGTAGATCTTCTTGTTGTTTCCGGAAACTTCGCCGCGGGTTTTGGTGCAGGCGGAGCCGGTGCGGCGGTTGGCGCGATAGGCGGTCACGAGATCGTGAACGGCTTGGCG
>JBGSUP010000472.1:0-7216 GCA_041753485.1 Akkermansiaceae bacterium | reverse complement strand
TCACTCCGCCGGGCGGAGCGATGAGCAGGGTGCCGTAAACATCGAGGATGATCGCGCGGAACGCCGTGAAATCGGGTGATGGTGGCGCGGCGGCGGCTGCCGCGGTGAGAAAATGGAAGTTCGCGGGGTGGAGAAAGGAATCGAGGATTCTCTGCGGCTCCAGCGGGCGTGCGGCGGCGGGTGTTTCATGCATCAGTTGTTGATAGATCCGACTGAGGTTTTTCTGATAGATAGAGGGTGTGTGGGGTGAGAGTTGCGCTGGCGTGGCGGTGGGTTCGCGGTGGCCGAGGTTCTCCGCCAGCCAGTCGGCCGCCGGGAAGCTTCGGCCGCCGGCTTCGATCAGCGGCAGGGATTTCATTGCGGGCTCCGTCAGTTTCCGAATGACATCCTGTTGGAGGAATTCGGGCAGGTTTCCGAAGTCGAGGAACCCTTGGTAAAGGAGTGCGGCACGCGCGGTCTCGATTCCCGGGAAGGGCAGGGGATGTCCCCAGGCCTGCCATGATGCCGCAAGGGATTCGCGGAGGCACGGGTCGAGGATTTTGCCGTCGATCCATGTTCCGGGTATCAACAGGCGGTCATACAAGCGGCCCGCGCGGATGCCGTGTGCGGCATGGTCCCGGGCGATGTGCGGAAGATTCCTTCCCAGCAGCGGCTTGCCTCGCGCGATGGATTCCAGGAACACCATGCCGAAGCCCTCCGAGACCGAGGTCGTGACGATATGCGTGGCGTGTTCAAGCCACGATTCGAATGAAGATCCTGCCTTTGGTGCCGGTTCGAGGTGATCCACCACATCGAATTCGACCGGCAGGCGCAGTTCCGCCGAAAACCGCCGCCAGCCTTCGTGGATGTGCTGCCAGGATGGGTTCAGCGGTGCGTGTGCCACGGCAGCCCGGGTATCTGCCGGGGCGAGTGCGGTGAGCAGGACGAGTTCGCCGAGGTTTTTCCGGCGGATGCCACGCACGGGGTAAAACAAGAGCGGCGGACCGCTGGGGAGTGGCAGCGCGGCTTCCGGTTCGATTGGATTGGGCAGTGGATGGGCCCGGCTTCCGGCCAGTCCGGCGGCGATGAATCGGCCACGGTCGCGGGAGTTGAGAAAGGCATAGTGCACATGCGTGCCGAGCGGATAGAGATTCCGGCAGGCCGTGAGCCGGGCCGCGTTTTCGGGTCGTCCGTCTTCGGCGAGATCGTGGATTTGCAGAAGCAGGCGCTCGTTTTCCGCAGCAAGCAGGGCGACGACCTCCGGGACCCGGGGGTTTTTGCCGAGCGAGTGGTTGTGGAAATGCCAGATGTCCGGCGCTTGTCCGAGTGCCGAACGGGCTGCGGTGCGCAGTTCTTCCAGCAGCATGGCGGCAAGGCCGGTCGATGCGGAATAGGCCAGCCTCCCGACGATGCGGACGGGCAGGTCTTCCGGCGGATCTTCCGGGGATGGTCCGGCCAGAATGACGTGGGGAATGCCTTGGCCGCTCATCAGGCGCGACGCCGTGGCGATGACCTTGAAGACACCGCCCTGGCCCAGGTGGTAGTGGACGATGGCGACGTTCATCTTGTTCGTGACGAGTCCATGGTTCCCTGGCCTCGCCGCGGATTCCACCGGGAATCCCCCGGCGAGGCAATGCCGTTTGTGGCGGTCCCGCGCTTGCTGCGTGAAATCCCATGGGTGCGCCAAGAAGATGCTTCAGCTGGTGGCGGATGTCGGCTAGGGTGACGGCGATGAACGATTCGCGGAACGCAGGCGGGCGCAGGAAATCCCTTCTCTCATGGTTCGGGATCAGGGACGTATTTTATCTGGCGGTGATCGTGATCGCCTGGCTCGCCTCCGGCTATGCCGGAAAGGTGAAACGTGGCCTGAAAGAGGTTTTCGCGCCGCAACCGGTGGTGATCTCACCGGATGAGGATGATATCCGGCGTCAGATCGAATCCCGGCTGCGGACGGAAATGGAGCAGGAACTGGCGCGGGAAATCGAGGCGATGAAAATGGCGGCCGCCGAAAAGGAGGCGAAGGCTGCCGCCGATGCGGGCATGGCCGAGGCGGAGCGCGAGCCCGTGGTGGGATCGGTGACGGATGTCCGCAAGCTGCGCTCCGGGATTCCCTTCAAGACCGAGGTGAAGATCGACAAGGGCGGCATTGCTTCCCGGGAGCGGATTGATGATTCAAGTTACACCGCGTCCTATCAGCTTTCGCTGCGGCTGCCGGTGCCGGCAAAAACGATGGCCGAACTGGAATCCTCGAATCCGGATCTGGCGAAAATCCTGCCCGGGCTGCCCGCCTTGATCGAAAAGGCCGAGGTATCCAGCTGGTTCCGCAAACTCTATGACAACAAGGCCGCGCGTGTTCGTCGCGACGCGCACACGCTCAACGAGCTGCTTACCAAGCACAATGTCTATGACTGCGAGACCATCCTCCAGTTCCGCACGGCGGCGGGCAAGCCGGTGTTCCTGATGCAGGCGGAGATGGATGTCGTTTCCGATGGCTCGGATGGCGACCGCCTGCCGGTGATGCCGGACTCGATCGTCAACTCCACCCACTATCAGCCGTTCACGAGTTATGGCTGGAAGAAACGCACGCCAACTCCGAATCCGATGGTTTCAGGCTGGGAAAACCGGGTGGCTGCCGGAGAAAAGGAACTCGCGGACCGGGCGACCACCACCGAGCGCAAGACCTGGCTGCGCGAGCGCATCGCCTATCTGAAACGCGGCATCGCCGATCTGAAGGCACGCAGTTTCCTGATCGCCGAGTATGATCCCTTCATCGTCATTCCGGTGAATCTGCTGACTTCGAGCGACCCCTACGCGCCGAAAGTGGGGGATTACGCCGTGGTCGTCCATGGCGGCAGGGTGTATCCATCGATTGTCGGTGATGGAGGACCGACCTTCAAGGTGGGCGAGGCCTCGCTGCGGATGGCCCGTGAGCTCAACTCGAAGGCATCGCCCTACAGCCGGCCGGTGTCCGATCTGAAGGTGACCTATCTGGTTTTCACGGGCAGCCGTGATTCGGAGAAAGGGCCGCCGGATTACGCGAAGTGGCGGCAGCGCTGTCATGAGTTGTTAGGTGATATCGGCGGTCTGGGTGAAGGCTATCAGCTCCACTCCTGGCAGGACCTGCTGCCGAAACCCGGGCCGCCCGCGGAAGTCATTCCTCCTCCAGCATCCGGCGAATCCTCTCCCGATGCAGCGAGCCCAGCACCCGCAGCAGGAGCAACAGACAGACCAGAGTGACGCCGAATTCCATGACTGGAGCTGCGCCGCGCCCTTGTTCACCTGAGAGAAAGCGCGCGAGGTCCGGGATGTTGCCGAGTCCCCGCGCGGTTCCCAACAACGCGAGCACGCCGGCACCGATGATGCCGTGCCACCGCATTTTCAGTGAAAACAAGCCGCAGATGATGAAGCCGCCGCCGAGCGTGAGCGCGCCTTGGAGGAACGCGAGGCCGTCCCCGCGGGCCAGCACGCGCACGCCCTCAGCGCCGAGGGCAAGGATCGCCGCACCGCTGAAGAACATCTGGAATCGCATGTCCGGAGGATGTCGCCGCGCGACATTCCGCGCAATCCTCCATTTACAAGTCCGGAGCGGTGCCCAGACTGACCCGGCATGAAACGCATTTGGTCGAACGGTCAGTGGGTCGAGCCGCTTGATTTCAGCATTGCCAGCACGGATCGCGGCCTGATGCACGGTCTCGGATTGTTCGAAACCATCCTGGCGGTTGATGGCAGGCCGGTTTTCCCAGAGCGGCACATGGCGCGGATGGAACTGAGTTGCAGGCGGCTTGGTTGGGGGTTTGAGTGCCCGCATTTCCGTCAGATCATGGAGGAGTTGGTGGCGGCCAACGGACTGGGCCGGGGCCGTGCGAGAATCCGGCTCGCCATTACCGGTGGCAGCGGACTTGTGAGTGATCTTTCCCTGGGCGAGGACCATGTGGTATCGATGACCGCCACGCCGGTGGCCGTGCCGCCGGCGACGACCACGGCGAACGTTTCGCCGTTTGTTCGCAACGAGCGCTCCGCCCTGACCGGTCTGAAATGCGCTTCGTATGCGGAAAACCTTGTCGCCCTGGATCATGCGGTGCGCCTCGGCTTTGAGGAAACCGTGTTTATCAACAGCAGGGGAAACCTCTGTGAGGCCGCAACCTCGAATCTTTTTCTGGTGAAAGATGGCGTCGTGCGCACGCCCTCGCTGCGCTCCGGTTGCCTATCCGGCATCACCCGTGAAGTGGTGATCGGGCTGGCGGCGCAACTTGGTGTTTGCTGCCAGGAGGACGACTTAAGCGCTGCGGAGATCCACGCCGCCGATGAGATTTTCCTCACCTCCTCGATTCGCGGTGTGATGGGCGTTTCGCGCTTCGAGGACCGGACTTTCGGGCTGACGCCCCTGACTGCGGCGCTGCGTGAGACCTGGAACGAGGCGGTTCTGCGCGAGATTTCGGGTTGAGGGGTTTTTCCGGGTATTGGATCCATCCGGGATGAAGGGGATGGAGCAGTGTGGCTTGGATTGCGGTGCGGCGCTTCCGCTCCTTGAAGTTTCCGATCTCAGGCCCCTGCTTCGTTGGGAACGTGGATCATGATGCGTCCGGCTTGAATCACCCGGTGACGGTGTTACCTTCGCGGTCTGATTTGAAGATGCCCTACCGAATCCTGCTGCTTGCAGCCTGCTTCTATTTCCTGCACAGAGTGCTCGCGGCAGCGGAAACCACGGCCGTGGAGGTCTTCGTGGACCGGGAAGAGAGATCCCGTCGAGAGCTCAATCTCACGGTGCCGGCGGGAACCAACACCTTGCGCTTCCTCGTAAAGCCCAAGTCCCTGTCCGTGCGCTACAAGCTCGCAGGGCTCGACCAGGATTGGAACCAGCGCATCGACACCGTGCTCGTCCGGGTGCTGTTCTCCAACATGCGAGGGGATGTCATTCAGACGAATTGGTTCCCCGCAAGCGGTCGCAGCCCGGGCTGGAACGGGAAGGTCAAAAACTCGGTTTTCACCCCCCGACTGGAAAAGCTCACCGTGCCACCCGGTGCCACCGTCATGACGATCATCATGACCACCGCCGGGCCGGCATCGCTTGTCGGGATCTTCGCCGTCAAGGATGTGACCGTCACGTCAATCGTGAAAACGAAGGCCGCCCCCGAGTTGCTCTTTCCCGTCACTGGTCTCCCGATAGAACAACAGCCGACCTGGAACAAGTCCGGCACCCGCCCGTCGATGGCAACCACCCTGCGTCTTAAAGATCCGGGGGATTCGTCCCCGGTCCTCGTCATTGTGGATGATGACATCACCGCGCATGCCGACTGGGCGGCACCCATCCCGCTGCGCCCCGGGATCAAGGCTGGCGACTTCCTGGAGGTTCGCTGGAAGGAGGCCTACAGCACGGGATTGGGCGGCAATTTCACGGCGACCTACGAGCGCCTGCCTGCCGGAAGATACCAATTCGTGGTGGAAGATCTCTCGTTGGCGGGAGAACCGATGAAAACGGGTGCCGCCATTTCCCTGATCGTCCCGAGGGTCTTTTGGAAGAGCTTTTGGTTCTGGGGAATCACCGCGCTGGTCCTGGCATTGGTTTCGATCCTGATCGGACGCTATCTGATTGGCCGGAGAATCCGCCTGCATCTGGCGCAGGAGCGGATGATTTCCGAGGAGCGGCGGCGCATCGCGCTGGATCTGCATGACGACATTGGCACCCGCGTCTCCCACATCTCGCTGGTCGCCTCCCATGCGGACAACACCATCCGGCATGAGGAAGCCAGCAAGGCATTCGGACAAATTTCCGCCATGTCGCGCGACCTGATCGGTGCCCTTTCGGAATCCGTGTGGATGCTCAATCCGAACAACGACGACCTGGAATCGCTCGTCGATTTCCTCTACCGGCTGGTCAACGAACTCTGCCGATTGAAGAATATCCGGTGCCGGGTGGACGCCGTGTTCATCATGGAGAAACAAGCCATCCGCTACGAATTCAGGCACAATGTGAGTCTCGCGGTCAAAGAGTGCGTGAACAACGTGCTGAAACATTCCCAGGCCACGGAGCTCGACATGAAGATCGGGCTGGAAAAGAACGTGCTCATGATCACCATCACCGACAACGGCATCGGCATCACCGGAGAATCCCGCAGCACCGGCCTTGGACTTGAAAGCCTCCAGAGCCGCATGAAATCCATCGGCGGCAACTGCAAGTTCGAACACCTGACGGAAGGTGGTCTGCGGATTTTCCTCAACGCGCCTGTGACATGACTTTCAAGCTCGGAACCCCATGACTCCCAAGAAAAAAACCGTAGTGATCGTGGAGGACGACCTCCTGCTCCAGCAGCACCTGATCGAAATCATCAAATCAGCGGAGGATATTTCCTGCCTGGGTGCGGTCTCATCCGCCGAAGAAGCCGAGATCAAGATCCCCGCGCTCCATCCGGACGTCGTCCTGATGGACATCAACCTGCCCGGAAAGTCCGGCGTCGACTGCATCCGGAGGCTGAAAAAGCACCTCCCAAGTCTCGAAGTAGTCATGCTCACCGCCTACGAGGAGGAAGATAATATTTTCCGGGCGCTCAAGGAAGGGGCGAGCGGTTACCTCATTAAATCCAGCGATTCAAACGACATCCTCGATGCGATCCGGGACGTTTTCGCTGGCGAGTCTCACTTTTCCGGTCCGATTGCCCGGAAGATGGCGATGTATTTCCGGGATGAACGGGAAACCGAAGAAGAGCAGGAAACGCTATCTCCCCGGGAAACAGAAGTTCTCAAGCTCTTGGCCTCCGGATACATGCAGAAGGAAGTGGCCGCCCAACTCGGTATTACCCTGCCTACCGTGAGGACCTACGTAAAACGCATCTGCTCCAAGCTCCATGTCCGCAGCAAGGTGGAGGCGATCATCAAGTATCTGTCGTGATGGATCGCACGCCCGCGAGACGAGGCTCAGTCGTTTCGTGCCGATTCCGGACGCTTGGGGGCGGTGTCCTGCATGGTGCGCTGGCCACGGAGCATGCGTCCGCCTTCGCCCGTCAGCCAGAGGTAGTGATCGCTGGGCAGACCCTCGTAGGTGAGGAACGGGTTCGGGCCCACCGGGGGATCGTTGGTGCATTTGAAGATGGCGGTTCCCTCGTCAACCTCATCGAACATGGCGACGTAAATCATGGAGGCGCCGGCCTTTTTGGCCCCGGCGAATTGAGACCATAGGAATTGGCCCTTGACCCTAGGGATCTTGTCCAACGGGTCCTGCGGCTTGAGGTTGTGCCAACTG
>JBGSUP010000471.1:0-4332 GCA_041753485.1 Akkermansiaceae bacterium | reverse complement strand
GTGTTGCCTGTCAGCAGCATGCCGGAATCCTGGACGCCGAAGGCACTCGCGAAATACTCGGTTTGGCCGGGAAAGGGAAACCCGAGCGCCTGCAGCCCCTCTTTGGAGACGGGGCCGGTGACCACCGCATCGGCGCGGCCTGCCTTCAAGATGGCAACGGCCGAATCCAAGGCGGCGAGGGCTGCGGCAGCCGAGCGGGCATCCGGCTTTCCGGGGCATCCGGCACTGCGGTCGCCAAGCACCTCAAACTCGAATCCGGACGGCAGTTTTCCTGAGGCCATTGCGCGATCCACCACCTCCGGGCCGATTCCGGCGGGGTCTCCGAGAGTGATCAGGATGCGTGGCACGTCGGCATGATCACGGTGCCCGCGCGGGTTGCCAAGCAGCGATCCGGCAAAGTGGCGAATTGCTCCCAAAAATGTCCTTGGCGATTTCGCCGCTGATGACTAGGAGTTCGGCATTGCATGAAATTTCGCGGTGTTCATCGGTCCGTGCGGGCCCAGCGTTTTGATCGGTCCACCGGAGAGGGCCCAAGCCTCGGTCGGGTCGCCCGCGTGCCGGGGACGGGCATGCCCAAGGAAGTGCGGCGCAGGCGCAAGCGCGGCGAAAGGACCAGTGACAGGGCGGGGAAAGGTGGCCAAGGCCGGACCAAGGTGCTCTTGATTTGGTCGCTGCTGTTGATGACGGTGGCTCTGACAGTCCTCGGCGCGTTTTTGTGGTTCTGGCTGCGGACGCAGATGGGCCGGCAAGCGGTGGCCGCCACCGACGGGGCCGCCTCGCAGGTCGGGCAGAAGCGCAATGTGTCGGCATTCGAGTCGCCCTCCGAGCATGCGGCCCTGGAGTTGGTGAGAAATGCTCTGGCGGCCCGGGATCCGGCTGAAGCGGCGCGGTATTTCCGCCTGGGATCGGCGAAGCCCGAGACCGTGGCCGGATTTCTAAGCGCGATGGAGGCGGTGGATGGGCCAATCACCGGGTTCCAGTGGCTGAGCAGCATGGATGCGAACGACCTGTTGATCGACGGGGTGTTGGTGAGCACCAAGAAGGACGGGGTTCCGCGCAACCGTCTGGCGCTGCTGACTCCGGATGAAAAAGGAGTCTGGAAAATCGATTTCGAGGCTTTCGCAAGAACGGTTCATCCTTCTTGGGAAGCGTTGCTGGCGGAAAGCGGCGGGAGTGGGCGGGTCCGCGTGATCGTGGCGAGGGACAGTTATTACAACGGGCCCTTCAGGGATGAATTCGGGTGGGTGAGTTATGGCATGGCGTCTCCGGATTCCGATTCCATCCTGTTAGGCTATTGCCGGAAGGATTCGCCGCAGGCGCTGGCCATGGAGCGGATTGTCTCGGGCGAGGACGAGGACGAGGGCAGGCGCCGCCTGGACCGGGCGACGCTGGAAATCCGGAGGCCTGAGGGGGCGGAGATCCGGCAATTTGA
The DNA here is from genome assembly GCA_041753485.1 of Akkermansiaceae bacterium. Taxonomy (GTDB): domain Bacteria; phylum Verrucomicrobiota; class Verrucomicrobiia; order Verrucomicrobiales; family Akkermansiaceae; genus Luteolibacter. The sequence continues at coordinate 2,900 of JBGSUP010000471.1, read as the reverse complement.
AATCACCCGGGTGTTGGCCGAGGACTGGATCTTGTCCGACGTGCCTTTTGATCGGATGGGTCCGTGATGCCATTGGCGCTTGGCGGGCATTCTCGGGGCTTGCCGGACGGCGGTTGGTTTCCCTAGGTTTCCGCCATGACGCGTTTTCCCTGGCGAGTGGTTTGGCTGCTTCCGGCCTGTGGGTTGTTGTCCCATTGTGGCACTTCCTCACTCGGGTCGGGCAATCTGGGCGGGCCACCGGTGGAGGTGCGCAACGCCAACATCGCCGCGGAGCCAAGCGGTGACTTTTATTATGGCAGGCGTTATTATGTCGAAAAAACCCGGTTTTGGGGTTACCTGCGGCAGCCGAGGCAGCCATGGAGCCGGGCGAAGCTGGTGATCATGCGCGAGGATCGGAAAAGCTCGCCCGACCGCCTGCCCGAAAGCGACACTGCGGGGCAGACTTACGGTTTTGACAACAACTACGAATACCGCATTCGCGGCCATTACACCGGCAAGGAGGCCTATGATCCCAACAGCAACCAGTTTCTACCGGAGTTCATGCCCACCAGCTTTGAACTGCTCGAGCGCCAGCCGGGCTGGTTGTTCCGCCCGGATGACCGCTACGACCGGCTGCGCATCACGATGGTGCCGGGCTGAGACTCAGGCGTAGGAGGATTCCACCCGTGCGGCGACGTCGCGGTAGCCGTAGTCAACCTCGTAAATCTGCTTGAAGCAATCGAGAGCGGACGCTTTGTCGCCCATCTCGTCGTGGATCAGCCCCTTTTCATAAAGGACTTCCTTCTTGGTGTTGTCCATGGCGTGGAGGTCGGCGAGGGCGTCGGAAAGTTGTTTGATGGAAAGGTCAAACATGTGCTTGGCCTTGAAGGTGCGTCCGAGCAACAGCAGCACTTTGGTGCGGATGTGGGGGTTGCGGGTCGCCTGCTGGAGGTGGGGGATCGCCGCGCTGTGGTCGCCGAAATTGTAGAGGGCGCTTCCAAGCTCGAAGCGCAGCTGCGGATCGGTCGGGTTCTGATCGACGCGGCGCTGGGCTTCATGCACCTGCTCGGCAAGGCGGTCGGCCCGGCGGGCATCCAAGGCGGCCTTGAGTTCCATGTTGTTCGGGTCTGCGGCGACGCCGGCTTCGAGTTCCTTGAGGTCTGCAGCAATCGAGCGGTCCTTCATGACGGAGGCCTTGGTGGCGAGTGCGACGTCGCCGGCGCTCAGCGTGTGGGCCCAGGTGTAGAAGGTTTCGGCATTGCTCCAGTCCTCGAGTTGCTCATAAATTCCGGCAAGTTCCTTGACGGTCGCCAGATGGTTGGGATCGGCATTGTATTTTTCGACCACCTTGTCGCGGCGTTCGATGAGTTGTTCGGCAGTGAGGCCGGTGCGGGTGGCTTTTTCAAGTTCCTCGAACTGGCTGGCGTCGCGCATCAGGCTGCGCATGTCGGCGTTTTCATCCCACTTTTGTTTCTGCATCGAGGCGCGGGCGGAAGCGTCTTTGGAGCCTTTGATTGCAATGCCGTCGGTGGGGTGGTGCTTGATGATGTCGTTGTAAACCTCGGCCGCGAGCGAGGGTTGTTCGCGGGTGATGTAGAAGGTGGCGAGTTTGTGGAGGAGTTTGGAGTTTTCCGGGCTGCCCTTGCGGATTGTTTCCAGAGCAAAGGCGGCGGTTTCGAACAATTCGAGTTTCACGCAGACGTCGAACAGCAGATCGTTGGCCTGATCGCTCAGCGGATCTTTTTCGAGTTCCTTCTCGATCAGCGGCAAGGTGCCCATGGGATCTTTCTTGGCGGCGCTTTGGAGTTTCATCACGCCCATGCCCCCGGTTTGGATGCCGAACAGGCCCCCCTTCTTTTTGGAACCGCCGCTGAGCTGGAGTTCGCAATTGCGGAGCAGCTTGCGACCCTCGAGGAAGCCCGGACTCTCTTTCAGGACACCCTGAAGGAGGGTGATGGCGTAATCGAGATTCGAGGCTTGGACGGCCGTGAGGGCTTTGAGCCAGAGAGGTTTGAGGTTTGGGGCGAGTTCTTGTTCGGTGATCTCAGGCATGGCGGTGAAACTTGCTGGGGATTTTCAGAGGGCAGCCGTTCGATGGCGACTTCCGGGGAGAACTTGAAGTGCGGGTTGCGGCTTGGCAAGCGTCCGTAGCGTGGAAAAGCGTTGATCGTGCATCTTCCGTTTTTTGGGATTGATGGGCATGGGGGGATGCGCTACCGAAAGCCCGCCGCCTGTGAGTTTTCCGCTGTCGGCATTATCCCCAGTCACCATGCCCCCACGCCCGCAGAACAAAGGACGCCGTCCTTCCAGCAGCCGCAACCGCAACCGTTATGGTCCGCCGAAACGCTCGACCAAGGACGAGGAGGAAAAGGCGGTGGAGGTTGATGGTGAGATTTCCTCGGTGCTTGCCGGCACGATGTTCCGGGTGCGGCTGGAAAGCGGCCACGAGGTGCTGGCCCATATTTCCGGGAAAATGCGCAAGCGTTTCATCCGACTGGTGGTCGGTGACAAGGTCAAGATGGAGATGTCCCCGTATGACCTGACCAAGGCGCGGATCGTTTTCCGGATGAGCTGATCGGATCGTCCCGGCAGCGGACGGGGCCCGCCCGCGAACCTCATGGATGCTCGCCGATGGTCCCATCGCGGATCACCAGCATGCGGTCGCCGGCCGTGGCGAGATTCTGATCGTGGGTGACGACCACCAGCGTGACGCCATGCTCGGTGGCGAGGTCCATCAGGATCGACATGATCTCCGCACTGTTGTGTGAATCGAGGTTGCCCGTCGGTTCGTCGGCAAAGACGACTTTCGGTTCATTGACGATGGCGCGTGCGATCGCCACGCGCTGCTGTTCGCCGCCGGAGAGTTCCGCCGGCAAGTGGTCGGCGCGATCGGCCAGGCCCACGCGTTCGAGCGCCTTGAG
>JBGSUP010000470.1:0-9965 GCA_041753485.1 Akkermansiaceae bacterium | reverse complement strand
GCGTCCACTTCCGCCGGTTCCGCGGCGCGGGCGAGTTCGCGTTCGACGAACCAGAGCGGCAGACCCGTGGCGGCGGCAGTGGCCGAAACCCGGCGGATGAACGAACGGCGGGAAATCTGGAAAGCTTTTTGCGGATTCATGATTTGTCTGGAGGATTCTGTTCCCGCCGGGCACCGCTGTCCATAGGCAAGTTCGCGGCACGGCCCAGCAAGTCCCGGATGGATCTTCAATGACCGCCAGGCGCTTCCAACCACAACGATTTGAGATAGGCGGAGTCCGTGAAATCAACCGGCATCGGCGCGTGGCGGGCCGCCATCGTGCGGGGCAGCCCGGCTCGCAAGCGCCGCTCGAAGTCAGCGGGTGTCATGCTGCGGAGATTGGTGCAACAAAGCATCCAGCCGCCGGGCGCGAGCACTTCCACCGCCAGCGCGGCAAGCGCGCCGAAGTCGTTCTCAACGCGGAAAACCCGGCCCTTTTCGTCACGCGAGAATGTCGGCGGATCGAGCACGATGCCATCGAAACGGCGGCCTTGTTTCGCGAAGCGGCGGAGCCAGTGGAAGGCATCACCCTTGCAGAAATGATGCGCGGCGGGATCCAGCGAGTTATGGCATAAGTTGCGCCTCGCCCAGTCGAGATACGGCTGCGACAAGTCGAGCGTGGTGGTTTCCGCGCCGGCCATCGCGGCGGCCACCGAAAACGCGCCGGTGTAGGCAAAGGTGTTGAGCAGGCGCAGACCGGGCCTCATCCGGCGGCGGACTTCAGCGCGGTTGTCGCGCTGGTCGAGAAAGATTCCCTGCGAGTAGCCGGACTGGAACGAGATTTCATGGCAGATGCCGTTTTCACGGATGAAAAATGCCTCCTTCTCCTCCGGCCCGCAGAGATGCGCGGGCGATTCCTTCTGATGATGGTCGAGGCGCTTCCAATACACGGAAGCCCCGCAGTCGCGCAGCCACTCACATGCCGCGGGCGGAATCGCTCCGTCGATGGTGGAGACCAAACAGCGGCCGGCGAAGGACTCGAGAACCAGGCCCGGCAGAGCGTCGCCCGCGCCGTCAACCAGGCGCACCGCGTCGGTTTCCGCCGTGAGCAGGGAGGCGCGCCTCGCGACTGCGGCAGCCAGAAGTTCACGCATGACGGGCTTCGTTCATCGGCCCAAGGTGCATGGCGGAGTCGCGGAGGTCAACCGGCTCGGCTCCGCGTCTTGCGGAATTCTTTTGAGTTGCATGTCGGTCGTCCACGGCGAGTCTTATTTATCTTGAACCTATTCCCCCAATCCCGGCGGATCGCCTTCCTCGGGGATTACGTGCCCCGGCGCTGCGGCATCGCAACCTTCACCCACCACCTCTGTGAGGCCGTGGCCGCACAGGAACCGGACGCAAAATGCATCGTGGTGGCCGTCAATGACCAACCCGAAGGCTATGACTACCCGCCGCGGGTGCGCTTCGAAATCAATCAGAAAGACCGCGATTCCTATCTGGCGGCGGCCGACAAGTTGAATGAAAACCGGGCTGACGTGCTCTGCGTGCAGCATGAATTCGGAATCTACGGCGGACCGGCCGGCAGCCACTTGCTCGCGCTGCTCAAGGCGGCACGGATGCCGGTGGTGACCACCCTGCACACCGTGCTGCAGCAACCGGACACGCCCCAGCGCCAGGTGATGGACGAATTGATCCGCCTCAGTGACCGCCTGGTGGTGATGGCCTGCAAAGGCGCGGAGATCCTGCGCGAGACCTATGCCGCGCCGGACTCCAAGGTGGATGTCATTCCCCACGGAATTCCCGATGTGCCGTTCGCGGCCTCGGATCCATTCAAGGACCAGTTCAGCGTGGCGGGCAAATCCGTGCTGCTCACCTTCGGCCTGCTGGGCCCAGGCAAGGGCATCGAACATGCGATCCGCGCGATGCCGGAAATCATCCGCCGCCATCCGCAAACGGTCTATTTGATCCTGGGGGCCACCCATCCGAATCTGATCGCCCGCGAGGGCGAGAAATACCGCACCAGCCTCGAGCACCTCGCGGAGGATCTCGGCGTGGGCGAGCAGGTGGTGTTTTACAACCGCTTTGTTTCGAATGACGACCTCAAGGGTTTCATTGGCGCGGCCGATATCTATATCACCCCCTATCTCAACGAGGCGCAAATCACCTCCGGTGCGCTTGCTTATGTCTTCGGCGCGGGCAAGGTGGTGGTTTCCACACCCTACTGGCATGCCTGCGAACTGCTCGCCGACGAGCGGGGCGTGCTGGTCCCCTTTCACGACTCCGCGGCGATCGCGCAAGCAGTCTGCACGCTGCTGGACGATCCGGCGCGGATGGAGCGGATCCGCCGGCGGGCCTACGAATCGAGCCGCGCCACCATCTGGCCGGCGGTCGCACAGCGCTATCTTGAAAGTTTCGACCGCGCCAAGGTTGCCTATCAGGCCACTCCGCGGAACGTGCTCTCCAAATGGGAGCACGCCACCCGCCCCGGCAAGCTGCCACCGGTGCGGCTCGATCACGTGGCCCGCATGACCGATGGCACCGGCATGTTCCAACACGCGATTTTCAACGTGCCGAACTACCGCGAAGGCTACTGCACCGACGACAACGCGCGCGCCTTTATCCTCTGTTGCCTGTTAGACGATTCGGCGATTCCCGTGCCCAGGGCGGATCCCGATCTGCTGGCCAGCCGCTACCTCGCATTCCTGGCGGCGGCCTTTCATGAATCGAGCGGGCGTTTCCGCAATTTCATGAGCCACGGGCACCGCTGGCTGGAGGACGTGGGCAGCGAGGACAGCCACGGACGGGCCTTGTGGGCAGCCGGCTGCGGAGCTTCGCTGCCACACAACGATGGCCACCGCAAGCTGGCGGCCCACCTGTTTGAGAGCGGCCTGCCGGTCACAGCCCACTTCAGCTCGCCGCGCGCGTGGGCCTTCACGCTCATCGGCATCCATGACCATCAACGCGCCCATCCGGGCCTGGCGGAAACCCGCCGCATCCGCGATCTGCTGGTCAAAAAACTGCTGGCCTGCTGGCAGGAATGCGCCGGCGGCGACTGGCAGTGGTTCGAGACCTGCGCAACCTATGAAAACGCACGGCTCAGCCAGGCGCTGATCCTGAGCGGACACACCATCCCGCATCCGGAAGCGCTGGAAGTCGGTCTCGCCAGCCTGCGCTGGCTTGCCACGCAGCAGAAAGCCGCCGCCGGCCACTACCGGCCGATCGGCAGCAACGGATTTCACGAGCAGAATGGCCAGCGCGCGGATTTCGACCAACAACCGGTCGAAGCCCAGGCGATGGTTTCCGCCTGCTTGGAGGCCTTCCGCGTGACCCGCGATCCGCTGTGGTGGCGCGAGGCGCGGCGCGCTTTCGAGTGGTTTCTCGGGCGCAATGACCTCGGCCTGCCACTGCACGATCCCACCACCGGCGGCTGCCGCGACGGCCTGCACCACAACCGCGTGAATGAAAACCAGGGGGCCGAGTCCACCCTCGCCTTCCAGATCGCGCTCGCGGAAATGACCGTCGCCCAACACCTGCCCATCCCGTCAACCGCATGAAAACCCTTCATCTCTGCCGCCATGACCTCTCGCTTTCACCCGAAAGCTCGCGGGTGATCATCCGCCCGTTCGTTCCGGCGGAAACCCACCGCGTCACCACCATCATCGGCCGCGCGCTCGCCCTCACCGAATCCGAGGTCACCCGCGAGCTTGGCAACGTGCGCGCGGAATTCGACACCCGCCACTTCGATATCGAGACCGTGCTGCTCCATCACTATCAGAAAGTGCTGCCGCATGTCTTCACCGAGCGGCATCTCTCGCGCAGCCGCCGCCTGCTCATTGGCGCGCTTTTTTCCGGCGAGTATGCCCTTGAATCCGCGGCGCTGTTCAATCCGTCGCTCGTGCCACACCCGGATCAATCGGGCGTGCCGCAGGGCGGCCTGCGTTTCGTGATGAGCCTGCGCGCCACCGGCGAGGGACACATCTCCTCCATCGAGTTCCGCTCCGGCATGATCGACGCAGCCGGATCCATCACCATGGATCCCGTCTCGCGCTTCCTCACCGTGCCGGAAATCCTGCCCAATCCGCGCTACCTCAGGAAACGTTTCCTCATCAAACTCCATGAGATGTGCGCGGACAGCGACCATTGCTCCGCCGTCATGGCACCGCTTGGCGAATGGTTCACCCTCAGCGAACTGCGAAAATCCATCGCCGCCGTGCGCGAGCAGGTCCAATCCGGCAGCCGGGATCTCGACCGCGCGCTGGAGCGCATCCAGTGGCTCGCCGACTCGAACTACGAGCTGCGCTTTCCGTCGCACCTGGCCATGAGCGAGCGGATCATCTTCCCGGTCTCCGCCAATGAAAGCAACGGCATCGAGGACGCGCGCTTCGTGCGCTTCACCGACGACGACGGCTCCGGCATGTATTACGCCACCTACACCGCCTACAACGGCCGCACGATCCTGCCGCAAATGATCGAAACCCATGACTTCCTCGATTTCCGCATCCTCACGCTCAACGGCGCCGCCGTGCAGAACAAGGGCATGGCGCTGTTCCCGCGCAAGGTCAACGGCGAGTATCTGATGCTCTCGCGCCAGGATGATGAGAACCTGTTCCTGATGCGCTCCACCAATCCCCACCACTGGGACGATCCACAACTGCTGATGCGCCCGGCAGAGACCTGGGAATCGGTCAAGATCGGCAACTGCGGCTCACCGATCGAAACCGGGGCCGGCTGGCTCGTGATCACCCATGGTGTCGGCCCGATGCGCAAATACTGCATCGGTGCCGCGCTACTGGATCTCAACGATCCGGCGCGGGTGATCGGCCGCCTGCGCCAGCCGCTGCTCATCCCGGAAGGCAACGAGCGCGAGGGCTATGTGCCAAATGTCGTTTACAGCTGCGGCTCACTCATCCACGGCGGACGCCTCTTCCTGCCCTACGCGATGAGCGACACGGCCTCCGCGGTGGTCAGCCTTTCGCTCGACGCGCTGCTCGCCCAGCTCAAGGCGTGAGAGTGCGGGCATCACTCTTCCGGCAGCGTCAGCAGCTCCTCATCCTCTTCGCGGTATTGATCTAACAAAAACCCGTCGTTCGCATGCCAGCGCAGCCAGACGGCGTCGCCCCAGCTCGGGGCGGCGGCATCGAGCTGGAAGGTGCGGTGCTGTTGTTCGGCGCAGATCCGGTATTCGCCGCAGCGCACCCAATAGCGGGTGTGCGAGCCGAAGTAGATCACATCCTCCACCTTGCCCGGCACCACATTGTCCCACTCCCCGACGGGCGGTTTCTCGCGCGCAACCATGAGTTTTTCCGGCCGCAGCGACAGGTGGATGTGGTCGCCCGGACGCACCGGCTTGTCGTTGTCGATCATCATCGATCCCAGACCCGGGATATCCGCCCGGGAGAACCGCTCGCCCAGCGACTCGGTCACCCGGCCTTCGAGAAAGTTGGTGTCGCCGATGAAGGCGGCGACAAACGAGGTGCGCGGTGCCTCATAGATCTCGGCCGGCTTGCCGATTTGCTCGATGCAGCCCTGGTTCATCACCGCGATGGTGTCCGAAATGGACATCGCCTCGCCCTGGTCGTGGGTGACGTAGAGGAAGGTGATGCCCACCTCGTCGTGGATGGCGTCGAGCTCGACAAGCAGGCGCTGGCGGAGCTTCAGATCCAGCGCGGCGAGCGGTTCGTCGAGCAACAGGACCCGCGGTTTGTTGGCGAGTGCGCGGGCGATGCCGACGCGTTGTTTCTGGCCGCCGGAAAGCTTTGCCGGCATCTTGTCCGCGTGCTCGGTGAGGTCCACCAGATCGAGCATGCGGTCCATCTCGCTGGAGATCCGGTCCTTCCGCAGCTTCGCGACTTTGAGCCCGAAAGCGATGTTTTCCCGGATCGTGAGATGGGGGAAGAGCGCGTAATTCTGGAACACCGTGTTCACCGGACGCTGCTCGGGAGGCAGGTCCGTGATGTCCCTGCCGTCCAGCAGCACGCGGCCTTCATCCGGTTGCTCGAAACCGGCGGCCATGCGCAACAGGGTGGTTTTGCCACAGCCCGATGGACCTAACAACGAGAACACCTTGCCGTGCTCGATTTCAAGCGTCACACCGTTCACCGCAGTGAAGGCACCGAAGCGCTTGCTGATGTTTTCGAAACGAAGGGTGCCCGTCATGATCTGGAGAACGCAACACTGGGGGATTCGATGAAAAGATCAAGCCGCCGTGCGCGGCTCAGCGCCCGGCCGCATCCAGAATCCGCCTGGCAGAAGTCAGCGCCGCGCGCGACGAGAGGATCGAGACGTGGGTCTCGTCGAAACCAAGGACCGCCGCCGCATCCGCCACCGCTTCCTTGCGCAATTGGCTGGCCACGCTCACGGTGCCGTCGTTTTCCGCAGGCAGCAGCGCCGAGCGCTTCGCACGGTGGCCGTAAATGAGGTGGTGATCGACCCGGCCCTTGAGACGCAGGTCGAAGAGATGCTCCAGGAACTCCGAGCCGTGCTCCATGTCACGCCATGAGGGCACCACTTCCGGCGCGTATTTCACCCCCATGGCGGCGGCCTCATGGCCATCCCACGGACTGGAAAAGGTGATCAGGGTCTTGATGTGGGAGTTTCCCTCCACCAGCGCGTTTTGCTGGATGAAGCGGCGCGCAACAAGTCCGCCCATGCTGTGCGCCACGACATGAAGGCGTCCGAAACGGTAGCGTTCGTGCAGCGATTTGACCGCCTCGTTGAGCGCGCCGGCCGCGGCCTCAAGACGCATGCCGGATGGATAAACATAGAACCACGGTTGATATCGCTTGCGGTCGAGCTTCTCCATCGCCAAACGCCAGTCCTGCGGCGATCCGGCTGCTCCATGCACAAACAATACCGCGGTCCGGGATGGATCGTAGCGTTCGAGGAAATAGACACCGAATCCACTCTGCATGGCGAAGGTCGCGGGAGTCCACAGCCCGTCCTCACCGCGGGTCGCGGCAAAGCGCGGATCATCGAGCTCGGCCCTTTCGCCGATGGCGAAGCGCACACCTTGCTTCGAAATGAACTGCGAGTAATCACGGCCCCGGATGGCATCAGCGATCGCGCCCAGCAGTGCCGCGGGCGGTTGTTCCGCAGGCGAGAGGCGCCCTTCCATCCGCTTGGCCTTGTGCGATGAGTCGAACGCCACCGGCACGGCCTTGCCACGCGCATCGCGATGAAGCCAAAACGGCTCGCCCTCGTTGTAGCGACCGTCGCGGTTCGTATCCGCGTGGGCCGCGACAAACTGGTTGAGGGGGCTTTTCACGACGAAGATGAAAGCCCCGCCCTCGCTCAGTTCGACCAGATCCGCGGAGAACACCTTGTTGGATTCACGGTTCCACTCAACCACGATGGCGCGCACCGGGCACTCGTGGACATCGGCGTTTTCGATCAAGCCAGAAATCCGGTATTCATCCTGGATGAGCTTGAGGTCCTTGCCGAGGTTACGGAAATTCGCGCATGAGATCGTCAGACAGGCGAGCGCCGCAGCGAGCAAGCGGATCATGTGGTTCTGGATCATGGAAAACAGTGGAAATCACCCGGAAAACTCCGGAACGCCCCGGATCACACGCCCATTCTGACCGGTTGGCCAGTGGATTCCACGACCGAGCGCCAGAGATCGCCGGTGGGATCGACCTTGCGGCGACCGCGGGTGACCAGACTCATCGGCAGGTGGACATAACTTTGGTGCCAGCGCGCGACGACCATGCCGGTCTTGCCCGCCATCCCGGCATGCACGGCGTGGCGGCCGAGATTGAGACAGAAAATCCGGTCCTCGGGGGACGCCGGAATGCTGCGGATGAGATAACTCGGATCAATGTATTTGAGATTGAGCTCGATCTTCCGTTGCTTGAAATGCACGGCGATGCGGTCCTTGAGAAACAGGCCGATATCCGAGTGGAGCTGGTTCCCGGAGGCATCCAGGCCCTTGCCGCCATCGGCAATCAAATCCTGTCCTGCACCCTCGGCGGCGATGAGCACCGCGTGGCCGCGGCTGGCGATCCGTTGTTCGAGCATCGCGAACAGCCCGGTCTCCCCCTCCAGCCTGAAGGAAACCTCGGGAATCAGAACCGCGTTGGACTCGCCGGTGGCCAGCGCCGCCGAGCAGGCGATGAACCCGGAATCACGACCCATGAGTTTCACGATCCCCAATCCATTGCGCGCGCCGCGGGCCTCGGTGTGGGCAGAGGTCACAGCCTGGAATGCGGCAGCGAACGCTGTCTGATAGCCGAAACTCCGGTCCATGAACATGATGTCATTGTCAATCGTCTTGGGCACTCCCACCACCGCCGTGCGGGTGCCGCGGCGCTGCAGCTCCTCATAAATCGCCTGCGCCCCGCGCTGGGAGCCGTCACCACCGATCACATAAAGTATGTTCACGCCGAGCGCCTCGAGGCGGTTGGCCATGACTTTCACATCCCGCTTGCCGCGGGAGGATCCGAGGAACGAACCGCCGAAGGTGGCGATGTTCATGACCACATCGGGCGTGAGCTCGATCGGCTTGTGACCGAACGCGGGATCGAGCCCTTCATAACCGTATTGGATCCCGAGGATCTGCCGGACACCATATGTATAGTATGCCTGCATCACGATGGCGCGGATGACATCATTGATGCCGGGGCAGAGACCGCCACAGGTGACGATGGCAATGCAGGTCTCGGCCGGCTCGAAGTAAATGTCGCGCCGCGGTCCCGCGAGCTCGATGGACGGCGGATCAATATCGATTTTCATCGCCTCGCGAATCGAGTCCATGTGGTCGTTGAGGGCGATGCGGTCGCCATCGGAATGCCAGCAGGCCCCTTCGGCGGGGAAATCAAGCTGGCGCGTCGGCGAGGGAATTTCCCGGGGCCCCAGATTGGCGATGTTGAGATCGTCGGTCGTGACGGAGGAGGTGGCTTGCATGGACTTGCGGTGGGCGCGATGCTTCAGGGAAAGCGAACCGGGAAGGAAAATCCCGGCACGCGGGGACCTTACGGGGTTCCGGACCGGAGAAAACTCCAAATGTTGGCAAATCGCCCCCTTGGCTGCAGAAAGGGAGTCTCCGAACACCCCGCGCCACCGCCATGCTCACTCCTCCTCGGTCTTGCGGCCGTGTTCGGCGAGGATCTTTTGCTCCATTTCGCGCGGCACGTCCTCGTAGCGCTCGAACTTCTCCTTGTGCCTGCCACGCCCGGCGGTGATCGCGCGCAGCTGGCTGGAATACTGATAGAGCTCGGCCTGCGGGACCTGGGCGACGACCACCTCAAAGCGGCCCTCGGTTTCCATGCCCATGATGCGGCCGCGGCGGCCTGATAGATCGGCGAGCACCCCGCCGACGGCGTCGGACGGGACCTTGATGCGGAGTTCCATCACCGGCTCCAGCAATTTCGGCTTGGCCATGAGGAAGGCTTCGTTGAAGGCCGCCTTGCCGGCGATCTGGAAGGCGATGTCCTTGGAGTCCACCGGGTGTTGCTTGCCATCATAGAAATCCACTTTCACATCGGTCACCGGAAAGCCGCCGTAAGGACCAGCCGCGCAGGCGGCATGGACGCCTTTTTCCACCGAGGGCACGAACACGCGGTCCACATTGCTGCCGACGAGCGACTGGGTGAAAACCACGCCACTTTCCGCGGACAACGATTCGATGCGCATCCACACTTCGGCGAACTGGCCGGCACCGCCGGTCTGCTTCTTGTGGCGGTGTTTCGACTCGCCGCGGCCGGAAATGGTCGCGCGATAGGAAACACGCGGCTCCATCAGTTCGACATCCACATTGAAACGGCGCTTGAGTTCCTCCGCCATGATCTGGAGTTGCAGCCAGCCCTGGCCGGAAACGATCGTCTGCCCAATCTCCGGATCGAAATGATAGTCGAAAGTCGGATCCTCCTCGCGCAGCGCTGAGAGGCCTTCGCCGAGTTTGTTGAGGTCGGCACGCGACTTGGCGACGAGCGCGCCGCGGGTGTTCGGCGCGGGAAACTCAACCACCGGCAGCGTGACTTGGCGGGCGGC
>JBGSUP010000469.1:0-11548 GCA_041753485.1 Akkermansiaceae bacterium | reverse complement strand
GGGCGGGTGCCGCCGCCCGGGGCAGCCGCGCCACCGCCGGCCTGCATCATCTGGCGCATGATGATTTCGGGGTTTTGCTTGGGTGGCAGCCAGAAGACCTGGCGGATTTCCTCACCCTTGGCACCGATGGCCATGGTGAGTTCAAGTTGCAAAGGCATGCGACCCTGGATCTCCCAATCGTAAAGCCACTCGAGCGAACGGCCATCGAGCACCCGCCATTCGAAATAGGCGACATCTTCGAGCAGCACGATTTCAGCGAACGGTTCTTTGACCAGTGAGCTGCTGCCCGGGGTGGCCTCCGAGTCCTCGAGAATTTCGTTTTCGAAATACCGCAAAACGATGTCAAGATAACCGCTGCGGCGCCTGACTGTGGAGAGTTGCACGGCCTTGGCGATGCGCTCCTGACCGCCCCAGGTGAAGCCGAGCGGCACGTTCTGGAGCGTGAGATCGGATAGATAATGGGAGCCGGAGTCCTGGACCTTGAGGTCGAAGCGGGTATTTCCCGGCAGCGCGGAAAACCTCTGGCTGAGGAGCTCGAAAAACGCCTGATGCTCCATCTCCTCGTTTTGCGTCGCGATGATCGTATTACCGAGCGCCAGCGAGGTGCGGGCGACACCGAAGACCATGCCCACGATGAGCGCGAGCAAGCCCATCGCGATCACGAGCTCAAGCAGCGTGAAGCCGGACCTGCGGGGTCTGATCGGTTGCGTGGTCATGGTTGATACATGCGGCCGTAGCGCCACGTCTCGACGGTGCGGTCCTGCCACTGGCCGTTGGCAAACCATTTCGCCCGGATCTCGATGCGATACATCTCCTGCAGCAGCTGGCCGTCCTGGTTCTCGAGATCCTCGATCAGCTCGATGGTGGTATCCAGCTCGATGCCGGTTTCGCCCACCGTGCTGTTGGTTTCCCCCTCCTCGAGCACCGGCAGCGAGAGCGTCTCGTCGAGCGCGCTGTCGAGGATGCGGGTGATGCGCAGCTCGCTCTGGGCCAGCGAAGCGGCGTCCGACATCCGTTGCAGCGCGACCACGAATCCGGTGGCGGCCATGCCGAACACCCCCAGCGCCAGCACCATCTCGAAGAGCAGGAAGCCGTTTCTAACAGAATGGGCGGAACGTTTCATCGGGCTTCCAGCAAACTTTCGCGGATGGTGGCGGTGAGCGGGTGATAGGTGTCCTCCGCCCAGCTTTTATCGAGCGCGAGCCGCACCGAGATCGGCTCGCAGAGTCCGTCCGGATCGAAGCGCCAGACATGGACGGCGTTTTTGCGGGTGGCCAGCCATTCCGCGGAGTTCCAGCGCCGGACAGAGACTTGGATGCCGCCTTCCAGCGGATATTCCCAGCGTTCGCCGCTGCCTTCCCGGACGACAGGCTCGCCGCCGATGCGGCGGCCGCCGACGGTGCGTTTCTCATCGCGCCCGGCCTCGGCCAGCGGCATGAGCTTCACGATGCCTTCGCGGAATTCCAGCGCATAGGGCGTTTGCAACAGGATGGCGGTGGTGCGGGCGCGCTTGGCAAGCAGCTCGATTTCGCCGGAGGCATTGCGCAACACGCGCTCATCCGATGAATAAACCATCAGCCCGACCGCCCCGCCCATCATCAGGGCCGCGATGGTCAGGACGATGACAATTTCAAGAAGAGAGAAACCGCGTGATCGGTTATTTCGGGTCCTGACTGCTGAAATCATCATCGGTGCCCTCCTGCCCGTCCTTGCCTTTGCTGATCAATTCGAACTCGTTGGTGTTTCTTTTGCCCGGAAAACGGTAAAGGTAATCGTTGTTCCATGGATCGGTGGGGATTTTTTCCGAGAGCTGGGTCCAGCGCCGCGGAACCGGTGAGGAGCCGGGCTTTTCCACCAGGGCCTTCAGCCCCTGCTGGGTGGTGGGGTAGGTGCCGGCGTTCAGCTTGTAGGTTTTCAGCGCCGCGCCCACGGCATTGAAGTCGGCCTCCACGCGTTGGACCTTGGCACCCTCGCCGAGTCCGCCGATCAGGGCGATCGATCCGCCCAGAAGCACGGCGATGATTCCCAGCACGATGACCATTTCAAGCAGGGTGAAGGCCGCAAGGCGGCGGATGTTGGCGGATGAAGGATGGATTTTCATGAAAAATTCAAGGGTTGCTGTCGGGCGACAGCCTCGCAGGGAAATCAACGCCGCGCGATGCAAAAGTTGTCGGAAAATCCTTCGCCACGCCCGGCGGGGCATGGCAAGTCGGCCGGTCTCGGCCAATCAGTCCGGGTGAAACCCTGCGGAAATCCCGCAAAATGCCGCCCTCACCTCGCGGGTGGCCGCTGCGATGTCCGGCGCGGTGAGCAGATCGGAAACGACGACGATGCGCCGGGCTCCGGCCGCCGAAACTTCGGCGAGATTGGAGCGTTTGACACCACCGATGCAGAAAGCGGGGATGCGGGATCCGACTTCGTGCTCCATCGCGGCGATGTCCTGCAGGCCGATGGCCGGCCTGCCAGCCTTGGTGGGCGTTGGAAACAGCGGACCGAAGCCGATGTAATCAAAACCCTCCGCCAGCGCCGTGCGCGCCTGGGCCAGCGAGTGGGTCGAGCGGCCGACCAGCTTTCCGGGGCCCATGATTTCCCTGGCCACCGCCAAGGGCCCGTCGTCCTGGCCAATGTGGACACCGTCGGCTCCAAGCTCCGCCGCCAGTTCTGGAAAATCATTCAGAATGAATGGCACGCCCGCCGCCCGGCAAAGCGGCAGCACTTGCCGTGCAACCTCGCGGATCTCCGCAAGCTCCCGCCCCTTGGCCCGCAATTGCACCAAATCCGCGCCGCCCGCCAACAAGTTCACGCCCGTCTCCGCGGCCCGCGCCGGAGTGATGTATCGCAGGTCAAGAATGGCATAAAGAAGTGCGTGGTGCATCAGATCGCTTGGGTTCCGTTGACTCATCTTAATGCGTGTCACCGTGATCGGCAGACCATAAAATATTGGAAACGCACGCAAGTTAAATGCGTGGAACACCCCATGCCCGATACGATATTCAGGCTTGGACAAGAAGTCATGGGAGCTTATTTTCATTTCAGAGAGGAAGGGTGCGATCCCCGGGGCCGCAATCTTCATCGCCAGATGTTCCCCATCCCCCGATCATTGTCGAAAACCCAAACCCATGACCACGCACCCGTTGAACTTTATGGCTTTAATCGCCGCTCTTGCAGGCATGCAGGCAGCGGTTCCGGTTCAGGCGGCGATTAGCATGATTTCCGTCCAGCACCGCGTCTGGGGAGACGCCGGCGAGCCACCGGCCTATCGGAACTTTTACGATGAAAGTGGCCCGGCTCCCCTGTCACGGAGCGCCGACGGCATCACGAATACCGGTGGAGGCAACCACGCATCCAGCACGGCGAGCGCTTGGTCGATCAACGCCTACAGGGCGGGCGACGCCTTCTATGGCAACGCCCATGCCCAGAACACCTATGTTTTCAGAGCCTTGTCGCGGGAAATCTCCATTTCGCTCAACGGCGTGATCGGTGTCTGGTGGTTCGAAAACCATGCGAAAATGACACTCACCAACCTGGGCACCCATACCCTTGTCAGCGAATACCAGTCACCTTTCTACACCTTCATCAATCCCTTTCCCATCGAGACAAATGACATGGCTGATTACCCGTTCAACTGGGACACGAGCGTGGAGGTGGATCCCGGGGATGAATACGAGTTGATCATTCTTGTGGGTGCCCATCGGGGTGAGGGGGGTGATGGCTCGGCTTGGCTCAATCTCACCATCATTCCCGAACCCGGCGGCACCCTGCTGTCCGGCATCGCCGTCCTGGTGATGTGTCTCCGCAGGCACAGACGCCGGGTTTAGATCAATCGTGCGGCAAACCGGAGCAGTGATTTTTTTGCGCGGCAAGCCGTGGCATCACTTCCCGAATGGCTCCCGATCCATTCCTGCGGAAGCGGCAAGAGCAGGTGCGGCGCGGCGTCGAATCGCCGACGACTCATGACTGCCGTGGCTTCTTCTCCTCGAGATAGCGTCCCACCCAGCCGATGTCATAGCTGCCGGCGATGAAATCCGGATGGTTGATGATTTCCAACTGGAACGGGATGGTGGTCTTGATGCCGCGGATGGTGAACTCACCGAGCGCGCGCTTCATCCGGGCGATCGCGATCTCGCGGGTGGCGGCGGTGACGATGAGCTTGGCGATCATCGAGTCGTAGTGCGGCGGCACGGTGTAGCCGGAATAGACGTGGGTGTCCACGCGCACTCCCTTGCCGCCGGGGGCATACCAGAGCTCAATGGTGCCGGGGCTGGGGGCGAAGTTGTTGTAAGGATCTTCCGCATTGATGCGGCATTCAATCGCATGGCCGCGCGGAGTGGCCTCGAGCACATGGGTGGAGAGCGGCTCGCCGGCGGCGACGCGGATCTGCTCCTTGATGAGCTCGCAACCCATGACCTCCTCGGTGACCGGGTGCTCGACCTGGATCCGGGTGTTCATTTCCATGAAATAGAAATTTTCCGCAGCCTGATCGACAAGGTATTCGATGGTGCCGGCGTTCTGATAGCCGATGTTGCGGACAAGGTTGACGGAGGCCTCGCCCATTCTCGCGCGGAGTTGGGGCGTGAGCAGCGGCGACGGGCACTCCTCGATGACTTTCTGGTTGCGGCGCTGCATCGAGCAATCGCGCTCGCCGAGGTGGACGTGGTTGCCGTGGGAATCGCCGATGATCTGGAACTCAATGTGGTGCGGATTGAGCACGAGTTTTTCGAGATAACAACTGCCGTTCCCAAAACAGACGATTGCTTCGCTGGAGGCGGCCTGGAACAACTGGATGAAGTCCTCCTCCCTGAAGCACGGGCGCATGCCGCGGCCGCCACCACCGGCGGTGGCTTTGATCATCACCGGAAAACCGATGCGTTTCGCCTCTTCAAAGGCGGTCTCGGCATCCGGCATGATGTCGGACCCGGGAGTGATGGGCACGCCATTGGCAATCGCGGTGGCGCGGGCCGTCGCCTTGTCGCCCATCATTGAAATCACCCTCGCGGAGGGGCCGATGAAGGTGACGCCGGAGGATTCGCAAATCTCGGCAAAACGCGCATTTTCCGATAGAAACCCGTATCCCGGATGAATCGCATCCGCGCCCGTGATCTCGGCGGCGGCGATAATGCGGTCCATCTTCAGGTAGGATTCCTTGCTCGAGGCGGGGCCGATGCAGACCGCCTCATCGGCGAGTTGGACGTGCATCGAATCGACATCCGCCTCGGAGTAAACGGCGACGGATTCGACATCGAGCTCGCGGCAGGCGCGGATGATGCGAAGGGCTATTTCGCCGCGATTGGCGACCAGGACGCGCTTGAACAGGGGAGGAAGTGGCAAGTGATCGGTGAAAACTTCACTTGATGCGGAACAGCACGTCGCCGTATTGCACGGGCGCTCCATCTTCGGCGATGATCGCGCAGATGGTGCCGGATTTCTCGGCCTTGATTTCGTTCATCACCTTCATGGCCTCGATGATGCAGACGGTCTGGCCAATGGAGACGGAGGAGCCGACATCGACAAAGTTCGGTGCGTCCGGCGCGGGGCGTTGATAGAAGGTTCCGACCATGGGCGAGGTGATCTCGGCACCATCCGCGACGGGCTCGGCAGGAGCCGCAGTGGCAGCGGGAGCCGCCATTGCGGCTGGCTGGCTGGCGGGAGCGGAGGGAAGACTGGAGAGAAGCCCCCGCAGGTCATCCATGTCGGCACCCTTCTTGAGCTTGAGGTGAAAGTCCTTCTTGGTGAGGTCGAAGAGCGTGAGGCCGTGCTCATTCATGAGTTCGACAATGCGGCGGATTTCCTGGAGTTCCACGGTGAGGGAGGGTTGGGAGTTGGGGATCAGGCGAGGCGTCCGGCAGGACAGGCTTCACCCACGCAAGCTAGGGTGGACGGGTGAAGAGCGTCAAGCGGCAAGACGGAAGCCGGACGGGTTGGGGCGTCGGGCGGGTCCATCAGGAAGTGTTCTGATTTTTGCCATGGTCATCACACGCGGTGGGAGCCGGGGAGGCACATCATTTCGCGAAGCCGGGCCAGATGTTTCTGATAGACACCGCGCGGAGTGGTCTTTTCCGTGACGCAGATTGCGGCGGCCTTGCCGACAATCTCGCCCATCATGCCGGTGGTGCGCATGACGCGCACGGGGCCCAGCCCGTCTTTTGAGACCGAGATGTCCCGGCCGGCCATGAACAGGTTGGGGATATTGCGGCTGTAGAGCGTCCGGTAAGGGGCCCAATACGGGCCCTTGTATCGATACTCCTTGCCTGAGGTGGCACGTGAAATAAAGGCGTCTTCGGCGTGGTCCTCCTTGAAGCGGGGATCGGGGTCATGCAGGTCGATGTGCCAGGAACAGGGAAAACCGGGGTCCTCGAATTTCGTGCCTTTGAGGAAATCCTCCGCTTTCAGCACGATGTCGCCCATCAGGCGGCGCGATTCGCGTTTGCCGGCGATGAACGCCGCCCAGCCGAGGCGGTGGTTCGGGTAAAGTTTATCCACGTTCTTGAGCGTGTCCCACGCGCCATACATCGCGCGGAGGTTGAGGTCTCGGATGCGCTCGATGTCCTCGATCGGGTTTTTGTCGAAACCGCTTTCCCAGAACCATCCGCCGAGATTCTCAAGCGGATTGCTGCCGCCCCACTGGCCTTTTCCGTCCGAGCGTCCGGGGAAGGGCTTGTCGGAAAGGTCGATGGCCCAGGGACAGCGGGGAAAGGCTTGTTCGGTTTTCCCAATCTCGCACGCGGCGGTGAGCGCGTCCTTGTCCTTGCACTCGCATTTGAGGACTTCCTCCTTGTTCGAGGCGTCGAGCGGCCGCCAGAGATTGGAGCTTCCCATGTTGTTGCCAACGAAGAATTCATAATCGGCACCTGCCTGATGCCCAATGACGGCGTCGCCGGTGCAGTCGGCGAAGAATTTCGCGCGCAGCCGTTTGCGGTGGCCGTCGATGATGTTCTGCACGACGACTGCGGATATGGCATCGCCATCCTTCTCGGTGGCGATGGCGCGGTGGTTATGGAACAAGGTGATGTTCGGCTCCGCACGGACCACGGCGAGTTTTTTTGAATCATCAAAATTTTCAGCCGCAGTGCCATTCATGATGCCGCTTTTGGAAATGGTCGGCAGGATTTCCTCCACGATCTCCCCGATGTGAGGGAATGGCTGCTGGCGCGTGTGCCCCTCTGGCCAGACGCGGACTTCGGAACTGGCGTTGCCTCCAAGCACCGGTCGGTCTTGAACAAGCGCCACCTTCAATCCATGGCGGGCTGCGGAGATCGCGGCACAGGTCCCCGCCAGGCCGCCGCCAATGACCACCAAGTCATGGTCGCCTCCAGCCGCCGCCTCTTCGGGAAGCCCAAGAAGATAGCGGCGGAAGTGCCCGAGCGCGGCGACCTCATTGCTCGGCTCGAAGGCGGTGTCCTTGCAGAAAAGAATCGCTTCACAGCGTCCTTCGAATCCGGTGAGGTCATGCAGCGAGATGATCGCCTTGTTAGAAACCGTGACCGTCCCGCCGTCGTGCCAGTGCCAGTCGGCGCTTTTCGTGCCAAAGGTTTCCTCGACCGGCTTGCCACCGATAAGGACTTGAAAACGTCCGGGTGACCCGGGGGCGTTCCATGGCGCGACCCAGTCGCGGGTGCGGACCCAGATGCGGTATTGGCCGGGCGAAGGGAATGTGACGTGGGTGACCGCGTCTTTCACCGGCACGCCAAGGCCATGCGCGAGCAGGTAGGACGATCCCATTTGATCCATCGACTGCTGGTCGAGATCCCAGCCGCCGCGATCGGCAAATGCTTCGGCTTCAAGAAAAAGGAAACCGCTTTTTTGTGGCGAAGCTTGCTCGGCTGACGAGCGGAGATTTGACGCAAGCAGGGCGAGAGCAGCATTTCCGGAATGACTGATGAATTGGCGGCGGGAAATCATGGGTAGCGGATGGGATACTTGAAATTCAATACCATCATGCCTGAGCAAAGTTTTCACCACAGCGGGATGTCGCCAACGTCAGGCAGGTTGGGCCGCCGGAGGAAATACACCCCGGGCCATCCGCCGCGCCAGCGTGCAGACTGGCGCGGTGTGCGGAAATTGGCGGGTTTATCCTTGCGTCGGTCGGTTCCGCGGAAACAATCCGCGCCCCGCGCCGCGGTTCCACCCCATGAGCGAGTCCACCGAATCACGCCCCGACAACGCGACCATCGAACAAATCGGCGAGGTCCTGCGTTCCCGCCAATCGTTTGTGCTGATCAGCCACGTGCGGCCGGATGGCGATGCGATCGGCTCCCAACTGGCGCTTGGCTTCGCCTTGCTGGCGATGGGGAAATCGGTGCGCCTGATCAACGAGGACGGCCTGCCGGAAAACCTGGCGTTTCTATCCGGCTCCGGGCGCATCGAGTTTCCCCCGGCCGAGCCGCTTGATGTCGAGGTGGCCATCGCGCTGGACACGGCCACCAAGCCGCGCCTTGGCGCTGCCGCGCTGCACGCCGCCTCGAAAGCGGGGATCTGGCTCAACATCGATCACCACATTTCCAATCCGAAATACGGCGATCTCAACCTGATCGACGCCGCCAGTCCGGCGACCGGCGAGATCCTCTACGATCTGATCACCGCGCTTGACCTGCCGCTGCCTGCGGAAACCCGGGATGCGATCTATGTCGCGGTGTCCACCGACACCGGCTCGTTTCAATACCCATCCACCACCGCGCGGACTTATGAAATGGCGGCCGATCTGGTGCGCCGCGGCGTGGATGTGGGCACCATCAACTCGCTGACTTATGATGACCATCCGTATCGCCGGCTGGAGTTAATGCGCGCCCTGCTCAACACGCTCGAACGCTCGCCGGACGGCATCGTCGCCCACTGGGAACTGCGCGAGCAGACACGGCTTGATCTCGCGCTGCGGCCCGAGGACAGCGAGGGGCTCATCGATGTGATCCGCGCGATCCGCGGCGTGCGTCTGGCGGTTTTTTTCGAAGAACTTCCGGATGGAAAAATCCGCGTCTCGATGCGCTCGAAGGACCGTGAGCTCGATGTCTGCAGGATCGCCATGGAATTTGGTGGCGGAGGCCACGCGCTGGCCGCCGGCATCCGGATGAAAGGTCCGCTTGAGGAAGCTAAACAGCACGTTCTATCAGCCATCCGCAAGCGGGTGGAGGAAACCAGGAGAAATTCATGAACCCGAACCCCATGGAAGCGCAGGGCCCGAGCGGCGTGCTGCTGATCGACAAGGCCCCCGACATGACCTCGCATGACGTGGTGGCCATCGCCCGCCGCGCGCTCAACACCAGGAAGATCGGCCATTGCGGCACGCTCGATCCGATGGCCACCGGCCTGTTGATGCTGGTGATCGGCCGTGCCACCAAGATCCAGGATCTGCTGATGAGCGAGGACAAGGAGTATGTGGGCACGCTCACGCTCGGCGCGGTGACCAGCACCCAGGACCGCCAGGGCGAGGTGCTTGAAAGCATGCCGGTGCCCGCGTTTTCCGAACAGCAGATCCGCCAGGCCTTCGATGCCTTCACCGGTGAGTTCGAACAAATGCCACCGATGGTCTCTGCAATCAAAAAAGACGGCGTGCCGCTCTACAAACTCGCCCGCAAGGGACAGACCATTGAACGCGCACTGCGTCCGGTCAGGGTCGATGGCTATCAGGTGACGCGCATCGAGCTGCCTGAAGTGGATTTCATCGTCAACTGCTCGAAGGGCTTTTATGTCCGCACCTATGCCCACGACATCGGCGCGAAACTCGGCTGCGGCGGCCACCTCGGCGCGCTGCGCCGCACCCGCTCGGGCAAGTTCACGCTCGAGCGCGCCGTCACCGTGGCCGATCTCAAGAGCGCTCCGCGCGAGGACCTGCTCAAGGCGATGGTCACGCTGGCGGAAATCTCGCTGTTGCGCGGGGCCTGATGCCGTATTAAGGAGTTCCGCTTTCGAGCTCGGTGACCCTGATGCGGTCGCGTTTCCTTAGGAAAAACAAGGCTCCAAGCAGCGCCCACAGGGCGTTGCAGGCAAAGCCGGCGAGCGAGGCCGCCACTGCGGTTTCCGGCGTGACACTGGCGAGATCGCGCAGCAGCACCTCGAAGAGTTTCTCGCGCACGCCGACGCCGGCGATCGAGACGGGCATGCCGCTGATGGCATCGATCACCGGCATGGCGGACATGAAGGTGCCGTAGCCGGTGTCCCCTCCGACGGCGCGCAGGCCGCAGTAATAGGATGAGAAGTAGGCGCCGAGCATCAGGAACGAAACCGCGAGACCGGCGAGCGCCAGCCGCCAGTTTTTCCGATAGATATCATAAATTTCCGGAATGCGCTTCATGAGCGGCCAGCGGGCGAAACGGTTGTCGCCATGGATCCTGCGGTGGACGGGAGGTGAGGCGCAGATGAAGATCAGCGCCACCAGCGCGAGGCCGCCGCCCAGATAGAACCAGGCGAATTGGATCACGCCGCGGCCCAGCACGCTGGGGTCCGCCAGGGATTGGAAACGCGCGGCGGAAATGATGAAGAACAACAGCGCCAGCGAGACCATGCCCGCGAGGTGGTCCGCCATTACCGTCATGGCGATGACCAGCTTGCGGTCCGGGTGATCCCGCATGACGAGCAGGATGCGCGCCGCGTCGCCACCAAGACCGCTCACCGAGGCGAGGCTGAAAAGGCCGTCGATCATGGTGAGCTCGATGGCCCGTCCGAGACCCACGGGCATGCCCTGACCCCGCAGGAAACACCACCAGCGGAGACCCAGCAGCACCACCGAGAGGCCGGCCAGCGCGACCCCGGCGGCCAGCCAGCGGTAGTCCACCGCATCCGGCCGGGTGAAGACCGAGTGGCTGAAATCCACCTGGGAAAACGCCCAGCTCAGGCACAAGGCGGTGAGCGCGAGCTTGAGCAGGAAAACAAAAAAGGCCTTCATGCGTGAGGGCGGCGGCCGCTCATGCGGATGGCGCGGTTTTCTCGATCTCGGCGGCGATGGTGGCGACATTTTCGAGAATGCCCTTGGCGGCCGCCGAATCGCCGATTTTCAAACCGAAGTGTTTTTCGACGGCGACGACGAGTTGCAGCGCGTCGACCGAGTCGAGCCCGAGTCCGTGGGCGCCAAAGATCGCGGTCTTGTCGCCGATTTCATCTGCAGCGTAGTCGAGCATCAACTCCTCGACCATGACCTCCTTGATTTTCCGCCGCAGTTGCTCGTCTTGCATGATGTGAAATGGAGTTCAGTAGATTCCGCCGTCGATTTTCAAGGCCGCGCCCGTGATATAGGCGGCATCGTTGCTGGCAAGGAAATAGACGGCGGCGGCCACCTCCGCAGGCTTGCCGAAGCGGCGCATCGGAATGCCTCGCTGCGTGGTCTTGCGTGTTTCCCCGTCCATTTCGCCGAGCGCCTCGGTTTCGATGTAGCCGGGCAGGATCGAGTTCACGGTGATGCCGGAGCGCGCCACTTCCTTGGCGAGCGTGCGGCCAAGGGCGACGACCCCGGCCTTGGCGGCGGCATAGTTGGTCTGGCCCAGCGGTGGCAGGATGGCACTGAGCGAGGCGATGTTGATGATCCGCCCGAAGCGCTGGCGCATCATCGGAGCGAGCGCCG
>JBGSUP010000468.1:0-4483 GCA_041753485.1 Akkermansiaceae bacterium | reverse complement strand
CGCCAACATCGGTGCTGCACTCGGAATCCCGCTGGAACGCGTCGGCATCAAGGCCACCACCAACGAGACCATGGGCTTCGTCGGCCGCAAGGAAGGCATTGCCGCGATGGCAGTTGCGCAAGTGGATCGGTAAGGAGGGTGGACACTCCTGTCCACCAAGACAATGGTGCCGGGGATGAGACGCGCGAAGCTTCCTGCTTCCGCCACCCATCGGCGGTGCGGACAGGAGGGTCCGCACTCCTTACCAGGCGGGCAGGCCTAACATCCCTGGCTCCGCCTCGCGGGGACGCCATGTTAGGATCTCGGGATCGCCGGAGGTGATCAGGACGGTGTGCTCGAAATGGGCGGAAGGCTTTTTGTCATCGGTGATCACGGTCCAACCATCATCAAGGATCCTAACCGACGGAACGCCGGCGTTGACCATCGGCTCGATGGCAAGCGTCATGCCGGGCATCAGGAGCGGGGATTTGCCGTGCGGCCGGTAGTTCGGAACCTGCGGCTCCTCATGCAGCCGGCGACCAACGCCATGACCGACGAATTCGCGCACGACCGTGAAGCCCTTGGGCGCGATGAATTCCTCCACCGAGCCGCAAAGATCCGCCAATCTCCGTCCGGCGCGGGCGCGGGAAATCGCTTCAAACAATGCTTGCTCGGTGGCGGCTAACAGCCTCTTGGTTTCAAGCGGAACATCGCCGGCGGCCACGGTGGTGGCGTTGTCGCCGATGAAGCCGCTTTTGATGATGCCAACGTCGATCTTCACGATGTCTCCCGGCATGATCCGGCGCGGACCCCCGATGCCGTGGACAACCTCTTCATTGACGGAAATGCAGATCTGGCCGGGAAAGCCGCGGTAATTGAGAAACGCGCTGCGGCAATCGTGCTCACGCATCAGATCGGCGGCGAGGTGGTCGATCTCACCGGTGGTCCGGCCGGGCACGACCTCGCGGGCAAGCGCCTGGAGAATCGTGGCGGCGATGCCGCCCGCGGTGCGCATGAATTCGATCTCGCGGGGAGACTTGATGGGGATGCGGGAGCGGCGCATGATGGAGGAAAGCACTAAATTCCAAAACGGGAGGGGGATGCCTCAGCGGCCGAAAAGTCGGAGGATTCTTGCGGCGACCTCCTCCTGCGGCGCGGTGGCATCACAAGGGGCGAGCAAATTCATCTTCTGATAGTGCTCGATCACCGGGCGGGTGTGGCGAATGAATTCCTGATGGCGCTTGGTGAAGTTTTCCTCGCTGTCATCGGCGCGCGGCACGGCTGGCGTGGCACAGACCGGACATTGGTCATCACCCACGGTCTGGTGTTCCTGGCCGGACCAGCGGCACTCCGGGCATTCCACACGTTTGCGGATGCGGGAAACCAGTTCCTCGCGTGGAACTTCCAGCAGAATGGCGGCTTCAAGCTGCTGGCGGTGCGCGGCGAGCCAATCATCGAGAAACAGCGCCTGGGGCAGGCTGCGCGGGAAGCCGTCGAGCACCCAGCCGTCGGCCTGGCGCTCCAGCCATCCGGCAAGGATGCGGCACATCAGGTCATCGGGCAGGTATTCGCCGCGGGCGAGGATAGGTTCCGCGGATTTGCCGAGGGGCGTTGCGTTTTCGACCTGCTCGCGCAGCAGCGCTCCGGTGCTGAGATAACCGAGACCGAGCGCCTCCGCCAGTCGCCGTCCCTGGGTGCCCTTACCAGAGGCGGGCGGTCCTAACAGAACAATGCGGAGTGGTCTGGCGGCGGAATCGCTCAATGTCAACCTTGGTAGATGTAAGCCGTGATGCCGACCACGATGAGCACCGCGATGACCGTCCAAAGATAGACGATGGCGGTGCGCGGCGCGGCGTTGCTGCCTTGGGCAAGGCGATCGTAACGGCCCTTGAGCTTGCCCTTGCGGAGGAATCCGTCGTAGTGCTTTTGCAGCAGCTGAGTTTCCACCTGGCGCATCACGTCGAGCACCACGCCCACCATGATGAGCAGCGAGGTGCCGCCGAAGAACTGGAGGACCAGCGAGCCGGGCGGCAAGCCGACCAGAGCGCCGACACCCACCGGCAGGATGAACAGCGTGGTAAGGAAAAACGCACCCGCGAAGGTGAGGCGGGTCATCGTGAAATCGAGGAAATCCGCTGTGGGCTTGCCAGGACGCACGCCGGGGATGTAACCGCCGTTGCGTTTCAAGTCCTCGGCGATTTGGGACGGCTGGAACATCATCGCCACCCAGAAGTAGGAGAACAGGAAGATGCCGATACCGCCGAGAATGTAATACCAGGTGCCGCCGCCGACGAGCTCGCCGTAGATCTTGGTGGCCCATCCCTGGCCGGCGAAGAACCACTGCAACATCATCGGTGGCAGCGAGAGCACAGCGGAGGCGAAGATGATCGGCATCACCCCGGCGTAGTTGACCTTAAGCGGCAGATACTGGGTCTGGCCGCCGAATTGTTTGCGGCCGACGACGCGCTTGGCGTATTGCACGGCGATGCGGCGCTGGGCCTGGGTGATCGAGATGGTGGCGGCGATCACGATCAACAACAGGGCGATCATGACTACCATCATGATCGCGTTGTATTTGCTGACGCCCTCGCCAGTGACAAAGTATTTCCATGCCTGGATGAGCGCGCCGGGCAGGGCGGAGATGATATTCACGGTGATGATGATGGAGGTGCCGTTGCCGATGCCCTTCTCGGTGATCTGATCGCCGAGCCACATCAACAACACGGTTCCGGCAACGATGGTGACGATCGTCAGCGTCATCCACAGGACCGAGGGGTCGGGCACCAGGTTGCCGAAGCGTTCGATGCCGGACATGTAGGGAATGCTGCCGGGATTGGTGAGTGATTTCGCGACGAAGAAGCCCTGCACCAGGGCGATGCCGATGGTGATGTAACGGGTGTATTGGGTGATTTTCTGGCGACCGCCGTCCTCACGGGCGAGGCGCGAGAGTTTAGGCACCACCGCGGTCATGAGCTGGACCATGATCGATGCGGAAATGTAGGGCATGATTCCCAGCGCAAAAATCCCGGCCTGCTGGAGGCCGCCGCCGGAGAACACGGTGAGCAGCGCGGTGATGCCACCGGTGGGACTGGCGGGATCCTGCTTCTGCACATCATCCAGCCAGGCCTTGATGACGGTGGCATCCACACCGGGAAGCGTGATGTGCACGCCGAGGCGGATGATGACGATGAGTGCGAGGGTGAAAAGGATGCGGTCCCGGAGCTCCGGGATTTTCCAAGTGTTGGCGAAGGCGGAAATCATGACGGGTGGTGGAAGGAAAGGACGCGCGGGTTGTAAACACGATGAGGAAGCGTGCAAGCGCTCCCCCACCGGAAATCAGGATTTGGAACCGGGAAGCGCCAGGCGGTTACGCCTTGATCGTGCCGCCTGCTTTTTCAATTTTCACGCGGGCGGCGGCGCTCACTTTGTCGAGTTCGATGGTGAAGGCCTTTTCCACCTCGCCATCGGCCAGCAATTTGACCTTGTCGCAGCGGTTGTTGAGCAAGCCGACCTTGCGGAGGGACTCCTCGTTGATCACGGTGCCCGCCTCGAAGCGGGCGTCAAGATCACCGACGTTGACGGTGCCCACGACATCGCGGAAGTCGAAGTTGTTGAAACCGAGCTTTGGAAGACGGCGGTGGAGAGGCATCTGGCCGCCTTCGAAACCGACACGGGTGCCGCTGCCGGAACGGGCTTTCTGACCCTTGTTACCTTTGCAGGAGGTCTTGCCATGGCCGGAGCTCTCGCCGCAGCCGAGGCGCTTGATGTTGCGCTTGGCACCGGGATTGGGGCTGTAGTTGTGAAGTTGCATGAGGAAGTTGCTAGTTTGAAGTTTTCAGTTTTCAGGAAGGAAGAAAGGCGCGGAGCACTGAGCAATTGCTCTTCTCTTGTGTCTTGCGTCTTGAAGTCTTCCGTCTCAGATGGCTTTTTCCTTCTTCTTCTTGCCGCGGCTGGAAAGGACCTGGTCGCGGGTGCGGAGTTGGGAGAGGGCCTTGAGGGTGGCTTTGACGACGTTGGCGTGGTTGGAGGAGCCCATCGACTTGGCGAGGATGTCACGGATTCCGACCGCTTCGCAAACAGCGCGGACGCCGCCACCGGCGATGATGCCCGTTCCCGGCGATGCGGGTTTGAGCAGCACCTTGCCGCCGCCGTATTCGGCGTAGATTTCGTGAGGGATGGTGCCATCCACAATGCTCATGGGCTTGAGCACCTTGCGGGCGCCTTCGCTGGCTTTTTTGATGGCATCCGCCACCTCGTTGGCCTTGCCGAAGCCGAGGCCGACCTTGCCGATCTTGTCGCCGGAGACGACGAGGGCGGAGAAGCTGAAGCGACGACCGCCCTTGACGACCTTGGCGCAGCGGTTGATGAACACAACTTTTTCGGAAAGCTCGTTGCCTTCGGAATCGGTGGGAGCGGCGCGCTCTTCACGGCGCGGACCGCCACGGCCGCGACCGCCGTCGCCTTGGTATCCGCCGCCACCCTGGCCGCGGTTGCCTTGATAGCC
>JBGSUP010000467.1:0-7218 GCA_041753485.1 Akkermansiaceae bacterium | reverse complement strand
CAGATCTTCCGGCGTGGGAACGGCGGGCGGCGCGGCGACCAGGGTCTGGGCCGCCATCAGCGAGATGGCGGCGGCGCGTTGCGGGGCGGAGCGTGAGTTCATGGTGGTTTGGGTGGCAGCCTGAATCCAGGTGACGGCGGGGCCAAGCAGGAAGCCCTCGCCCCGTTCGAAAGCATAGGTCAAGCCGCTGCCGTGGGCGCGGATGCGGTCGGTGCGGATCGTCACGGACTCCCGTGACTCGAGCAAGCCCTTGGCCTGATCGAACACCGCCTTGACGAGATTCACCTGCCCGCGGGCGCTGCCGTCGGGATTGACGAATTGGATGACGACCGACTGGCCGGCGATCAATTCATCGGTCATGAGGATCATTTTAGCGGCTTTCAGCAAGCCGGAGAGACGGTGGTTTTCATCGTAGCGCGGAAGGATCACCCCATCGAGTTCACTGCCATTGGGAAGCAGGGAAATGGCAGAGAGTTTCTTCCCCGGCAGCGGCGGCTCTGCCTGCTGCGCCGCAGCAGGCGGCACGGGAGCGAGTAACAAGAGGGCTGGAAGGATGGCACGCAATGACGGGTGCTGGCTGGGGGGGGGAGGCTTCAATGCGCCGCGTGATGGATGGCAATGAGCTTGATGAGCAGGTCTTCGATGAATTCGAGAGGGATCTGGTTCGGACCGTCGGAAAGGGCGTTGACGGGATCCGAGTGGACTTCCATGAAGAGTCCGTCCACGCCGGTGGCAATGGCGGCGCGGGCGAGCACGGGGGCGAGTTCACCGTCGCCGCCGGTGCTGCCGCCAAGGCCGCCCGGGCGCTGCACCGAGTGGGTGGCATCGAATACGACGGGCAAGCCCTCCTTGCGGATCCAGTAAAGTGAGCGCATGTCGGCGACAAGGTTGTTATAGCCGAAGGTGGCACCGCGCTCGGTGATGAGGAAGTGCTCGCAACCGAAGGCACGCATTTTGCCGGCGATGTTCACGGTGTCCCATGGGGCGAGGAACTGGCCCTTTTTCACGTTCACCGCGCGGCCGGTCTTGGCGGCGGCTTCGAGCAGGTCGGTCTGGCGACAGAGGAAGGACGGGATTTGCAGCAGGTCGATGTGCTCGGCGGCGATGTCCGCCTGCCCGGCGGTGTGAATGTCGGTGGTGACGGGGATTTCGAGTTCCCTTGAGATTTCCCCGAGGATGCGACAGCCTTCATGGAGCCCCGGACCGCGGAAGGAATCGACGGAGGTGCGGTTCGCCTTGTCAAACGAGGCCTTGAACAGGAAGTGAATGCCGGTGCGCCCGGCGATTTCCTTGAGCGAGCGGGCCATTTCCCAGGCGAAGGACTCGGATTCGAGCGCGCAGGGGCCGAGGATGAAAAACGGGACGGGCCCGCCGACGGGAACGTTGCCGATGTTGAAGGGTTCGAAAAACATGGGAGTGGCAGGCATTGGACTTCAAACAAGCAGGATTCAAGAGCCGCGGGCGGCTTGATAGAGGGGCTTGAGGTTTTGAACGGCGGCAGCGAGCAGCTTCGCCTCCGACGCTGTGAGATTGCCGCGCGTTTTGGAAGCCAGCATTTCGAGCGAATCGATCACGGATTCCGCGGCGCGGAGGTTGACGGACTTTTCGCCGGTCTGCGGATTGGGGATCTGTCCGAGGAACAGGCCCGCATTCTGGGCCTGCAGGATGACGAACTCGTTGAAACGCGGATCGGGCTCGGGCATGGCGGGACTTTAGGCTGCGGTTTTCAAAATGGGTATCCGGAAATCACCGGACTTGGGAAGAAAATCCAGACTCCCCGCATTCCGGGACTGCCGCGGATGATCGCCGTTGCATTACGGTGGAGCGGTTCCATCTTCCGCTTGCCACGGGTGATCATCCCTCTACCCTTGGCAGGAAATCACTCATGAAAATCTGGCTCGACGGCAAACTGGTGGAGGAATCCGAAGCAAGGATCTCGGTCTTTGATCACGGTCTCCTCTATGGTGATGGCGTGTTCGAGGGGATCCGTTTCTACAATGGACGCATCTTCCGCCTCGAAGAGCACATCCGCAGGCTCTTCGACTCATCGCGCGCGATCATCCTCAACCTGCCCTGGACGCAGGAGGAGGTCTGCAAGTTCACCTGCGAGACAGTTGCCGCCAACGACCTGACCGATGGCTACATTCGCCTGGTCGTGACCCGCGGTGCCGGCGAGCTCGGCCTCAATCCCTACAACTGCCCGCGGCCTTCGATGTTCATCATCGCGGCGACGATCCAACTTTACCCTCAGGAGCATTACAAAAACGGACTGTCGATCATCACCTGCGCCACCCGCCGACCCGCGCCGGGCGCTCTCATGCCGCAGGTGAAGTCACTCAACTACCTCAACAACATCATGGCCAAGGTGGAGGCGATCCAGGCCGACGCCCTTGAGGCGGTGATGCTCAACGAGCAGGGCTACGTGGCCGAATGCACCGGCGACAACCTGTTTCTGATCAAGAACGGCACCTTGTTCACCCCCCTCATCAGCGATGGCGCGCTGGATGGCATCACCCGCAGCGTGATCATCGAACTCGCCGGAAAACTCGGGGTCCCCCTGCTGGAGAAATCCCTCACCCGCTATGACATTTTCACCGCCGACGAATGTTTTCTCACCGGCACCGCCGCGGAGGTCATTCCGGTCGTCTCGCTGGACCGCCGGGTGATTGGAACCGGCAAGCCCGGGCCGTTGACCGCGCGTTTCCTCGAGGCTTTCCACCAGCTTGCGATGAGCACCGGCACCCCCATCCATTAGAACCACCACTCCCGGATCCTCCTGCATGAAATGTGATTTCTGCGACAAAAAGGCCACCGTCTTCCTCACCCAGCTGGTCGAGGGGCAGATGAAGAAGGTGTGCCTTTGCGATCCATGCGCCAAGGAGCGCGGAGTCACCGATCCGACCGGATTCTCACTCGCCGATCTGTTGTTAGGAGGGGTTACCGGAGACAAGGGCGCCGCCACGCCGGCGAAATCCGCGGCCACCACCGCAGGAGGCGGCCGCAAGTGCCCGAACTGCGGCTTCACGCTTGACGACCTGCGCCGGGTCCGCCGCTTCGGATGCAGCGAGTGTTACGCCACCTTCGGCGAGGAAGTCGGCCACATGGTTCCCGGCATGCATAAGGGAACTTCGCACATCGGCAAGGTTCCTGCTGGACTCATGGCCATGCAAGTGCGCCACCAGCGTCTCGAAGAACTCCGCTCGCGCCTCGATCAGGCGATCTCTTCCGAGAGCTATGAGGAAGCCGCCGGCATCCGCGATGAAATCCGAAACATCGAACTCGGCGCGAAAGTCTGATGAATCCTCAAATTCCAACCTTTCAGCATTCCAGCGTTTCAGCTTGTCTCCACTCATGATGCGTTTCTCCACCCTTGTGAAATACCCCGCCGATTGGATGACCGGCGGCCGGGGTGATCATGGTGCCGTGCTCACCTCGCGCATCCGGCTGGCCCGCAATCTCCGCCGCCATCCGTTTCCCGGGTGGGCGAAACGCGACCAGCGGGCCGCCGCCCTGGAACTCATGCGGCCCGCCGTCGAAGCCCTGCCAGCCATGAAAGACGGCTTCTCGCAGGAACTCGGCTCGCTCAGCCCGGTGCAGAAACAAGTGCTTGTGGAGCGCCACCTCATTTCCCGCGAGCACGCCGCCCGCGGCGATGGCTCGGCCGCCGTGATCGAGCGCCGCCAGACCTTCAGCCTCATGATCAACGAGGAGGACCACCTGCGGATGCAGGCGATCCGCCCGGGTCTGCAGCTCGCCGCCGCTTTCAGCGCGCTCTCCGAGCTCGATTCGGAGCTGGAAAAATCCCTCGAGTTTGCCTTCGATCCGACCCTCGGCTACCTCACCACCTGCCCCACCAATCTCGGCACCGGCATGCGCGCCTCCTCGATGCTCCATCTGCCTGCGCTGGTGCTTGGCGATCAGATCGGCCAGGTCCTCCAGGCCGTGAGCAAGATCGGCCTTGCCGTCCGCGGGCTGTACGGCGAAGGCACCGAATCGCTCGGCAACCTCTACCAGATTTCCAACCAGTCGACCCTTGGCGAGAGCGAGGAAACCATCATCCGCCGCCTGGAACGCGTCATCTCCGAGGTCGCGACGCACGAACGCAACGCCCGCGAAAAACTCCTCGAGGACGATCCATCGATGGTCGCAGACAAAATCGGCCGTGCCTATGGCATGCTCCGCCACGCCCATCTGATCAATTCGAAAGAAGCCCTCAACCAACTCTCCCTCATCCGGCTCGGCGGTATTCTCGGGATTTTTCCTGCTGAGACCGTGATGCTCTGTGACACGCTGCTGATGGATATCCAGCCCGCGCACCTCCAGCTTCACTCCGGCCGCAAGCTCACGCCCGAGGAACGGGACACGATCCGCGCGGAAATCGTGCGCTCTCGTTTGCATTCCCTCCATTCCCCTGATAATCGTTACACGTCCAACGAACTGAAACCTCTCTCCGATCCCAATCACCCCGGCGACGCATGAACAACTTCACCCCACGCGCCCAGCAAGTCCTGGCCCACGCCCGCCAGGAAGCCGACCGCGTCAACCACTCCTACGTGGGCCCCGAACACCTCCTGCTCGGCCTCATCAAGCTCGGCCAGGGCGTCGCCGTCAACGTGCTCGAACGCATGGGCCTCGAGCTCGAAAGCGTCCGCATGGAAGTCGAAAAGGAAGTCGGTTCCGGCCCCCCGCAGAAAGCCTCCGGCAACATCCCCTACACGCCCCGCGTCAAGAAAGTCCTCGCCCTCGCCAACAAGGAGGCAAAGGCCCTCAACCATTCCTACGTCGGCACCGAACACCTCCTGCTCGGCTTGCTGCGCGAAGGCGAAGGGGTCGCCGCCCGTGTGCTCAAGCGCCTCGATGTGGACATCCAGCGCACCCGCAACGAGATTCTCGCGGAAATCGACCCGAATTTCTCGCCCGACGACATGGACGAGGATGACGACGACGAAATGGAAGATGGCGACGGTCCCTTCGAGGAGGAAGCCCCGGCCGGCAATCAGGAAAGCGAGGGGAAAACCAAAACCCCGGCACTCAAGGCCTTCGGTCGCGATCTCACCAAGGTCGCCAAGGAAGGCGGGCTCGACCCCGTCATCGGCCGTGAATCGGAAATCGAACGCGTCATCCAAATCCTCTGCCGCCGCACCAAGAACAACCCCGTGCTCATCGGTGAGGCTGGCGTCGGCAAGACCGCCATCGTCGAGGGCCTCGCCCAGGAAATCGCCTCCGGCAACGTCCCGGAAATCCTCCGCGACAAACGCGTGGTCACCCTCGACCTCGCCCTCATGGTCGCCGGCACCAAATACCGCGGCCAGTTCGAAGAACGCATCAAGGCCGTCATGGACGAAATCCGCAAGGTCAAGAACGTCATCCTCTTCATCGACGAACTCCACACCATCGTCGGTGCCGGCTCCGCGGAGGGCGCGATGGACGCCTCCAACATTATCAAACCCGCGCTCAGCCGCGCCGAGTTGCAATGTGTCGGGGCCACCACCCTCAACGAATACCGCAAATACATCGAAAAGGACTCCGCGCTCGAACGCCGTTTCCAACAAGTGAAAGTGGACGAACCCACCGTCGCGGACGCCATCAAGATCCTCCAGGGGCTCCAGGAGAAATACGAGTCGCACCACAAGGCGCGGTTCACCCCCGAGGCCATCGAAGCCTCGGTGAAGCTCACGTCGCGTTATCTCACCGCCCGTTTTCTGCCGGACAAGGCGATCGACGTGCTGGACGAAGCCGGTGCCCGCGCCCGCATCGGCACCATGACCCGCCCGCCCGCGATCAAGGAGCTTGAAGCGGAGATCGACCGCATCAACCGCGCGAAACTCGCCGCCATCGCCGAGCAGAACTTCGAGACCGCCGCCTCCCTGCGCGACGACGAAAAACACGCCAAAAGAAACCTTGAGGAAACCCTCAAAACCTGGCGCTCCACCTCCGAGGAGACCATCGTCACCGTCACCGACGATGACATCATGGCCGTGGTTTCCAAATGGACCGGCGTGCCGCTCCGCCGCATGGAGGAAAAGGAAACCGAAAAACTCCTCAAGATGGAGGACGAGCTCAAGGGCCGCGTGATCGGCCAGGACGAGGCCGTGATCGCCATTTCCAAAGCGCTGCGCCGCTCGCGCGCCGACCTCAAGGACCCACGCCGCCCGATCGGCTCGTTCCTGTTCCTCGGCCCCACCGGCGTCGGCAAGACCTATCTTGCCCGCAACCTCGCGGAATTCATGTTCGGCGATGCGGACGCGCTCATCCAGATCGACATGTCCGAATACATGGAGAAATTCACCGCCAGCCGCCTGATCGGCTCGCCTCCGGGATATGTCGGCTACGAGGAGGGCGGCCAGCTTTCCGAAGCCGTGAGACGCCGCCCCTACTCGGTCGTGCTCTTCGACGAAGTCGAAAAAGCCCACCCGGATGTGATGAACCTGCTGCTTCAGATCCTTGAGGAAGGCACCGTCACCGATTCACTCGGCCGCAAGATC
Organism: Akkermansiaceae bacterium; assembly: GCA_041753485.1. Lineage (GTDB taxonomy): Bacteria > Verrucomicrobiota > Verrucomicrobiia > Verrucomicrobiales > Akkermansiaceae > Luteolibacter. The sequence goes on along the minus strand of JBGSUP010000467.1, from coordinate 733 downwards.
GACTTCCGCAACACCATCATCATCATGACCTCCAATGTCGGAGCCTCCTCCATCAAACGCCAGACCACCCTGGGTTTCGGTGCCATGGCGCAAGACCAAGCCGATCACGAGGGCATGAAGGACAAGATCCTGGAGGAATCGAAACGTTACTTCAAACCCGAGTTTCTCAACCGCCTCGACGACCTCGTGGTCTTCCACATGCTCGAAAAGAAGGACCTCAACCAGATCGTCGATCTCGAAGTAAGCAAACTCGTCAAGCGCCTGCACGAAAAGGAAGTCGCCCTCACCCTCACGCAGGAAGCCCGCGATTTTCTCTCGGAAAAAGGCTTCGATCCCGCCTACGGCGCACGCCCGATGCGCCGCGCCGTTGAGCGCTTCCTCGAAGATCCGCTCGCCGAATCGTTGCTCCGCGGCGATGTCAAACCCGGCGATGCAGTCAACGTCGTCAAGAAGGCCGACTCCGAGGAACTCGCCTTCGTCTCCACCCGCCCTGAGCCGCAACAGGAAGAACAACAGGAGGCTGGCGTCTGAATCCCCAACCCTCGTGAGTGCCGAAACGAGCACGCTTGACTTCCTGCAGGCCATGCCGCCGCCGGAAGCCCCGCGTTTCTGGGACGCGGGCGAGGGACGACGGGTGGCGTGGAATGAGTATGGCGATCCTGCCGGACGGCCGCTGATTTATTGCCACGGCTGGCCAAGCTCGCGGCTGCAGGCGCGGCTGCTCCACCACCTC
>JBGSUP010000466.1:0-3152 GCA_041753485.1 Akkermansiaceae bacterium | reverse complement strand
GCACATGGCCTCGCCCACCCGCGCTGCGGGCGGAAATTTTCCACCATCCGGCTGGCGGAGTTCGATGCCGGCGATGAAACCGCATTGGCGGACTTCGTGGACGATGGAGTGTGCGGCCTTGAGCGCGGCGAGGCCGGTGCGGAGGTGTTCAATTTTCACCGGGAGCCGGGCGAGGGTTTGCTCCTGCGCGAACACCTCGAGGCTGGCGAGGGCGGCGGCGCAGCCGAGCGGATTGGCGGTGTAGCTGTGGCCGTAGTAAAACATGTTTTCGGCCGCGCCGAGGAAGGCCTTGTAGATCGTGCCGGTGGTGAGGGTGGCCGCCATCGGCAGGTATCCGCCGGTCAGGCCTTTGGCGAGGCAGAGGAAATCCGGGACCACGTTTTCGTGCTGGCAGGCGAACATTTCACCCGTGCGGCCGAAGCCGGTCATGACTTCATCGAGGATCAAGTGGACTCCCGATGCGTCGCACCAGGCGCGGAGCTCCGCCAGCATGCCGGCGGGCCACGGGCGCATTTCGTTGACGCCTTGAATAAGCGGTTCGATCACCACGGCGGCGATTTCCTTGCCATCGATGTCGCGTAGATCCTCGAGTGAGTGGATATGAGTGACGGGATAGCCAGGGCCTTTGAAGCGCTCGAAAAAGCGGCCCACGCCACCCAGCGAGGCAGCTCCGAGGGTGTCGCCGTGGTAGCCATCGGCGAAGGCGATGAAACTGCGGCGATGCGGCTCGCCGGTCTGCATGCGGAATTGCACCGCCATTTTCAGCGCGCATTCGACGGCGGTGGAGCCGTCGTCGGAAAAAAAGACCCGCTCAAGGGTGTGATCCGAGAAAAGGCCGCAGAGTGTTTCCGCGAGTTCGGCGGCGAGTGGGTGGGTGAAGCCGAGAAACGACACATGCGCGGATTTTTCCAGTTGGGCGCGGATCGCGGCGGAGATCACCGGGTGGGCGTGGCCGTGGATGTTAGTCCAGATCGAGGAATTTCCATCGAGGTAGCGTCGGCCCTCGGAATCCCACAGCCACGCGCCTTTGCCACGGGTGAGGACCAAGGGCTCGTGATCGGGATCGCACCACTCGCCCTGGCGGGTGAAGGGATGCCAGCAATGGGCTTGATCAGCGAGAATCCAGCGGCGGGTGTCGTCACGCATCGGCGCGAGTGTGATGGGAAAGCGGGGGGGCGTGAAGCGCTGAATACGTGATCACGGAATAGGAGGATGGCCGGAAACGGGCTATCTCTCATGGGTTGCCGCGAGCGTTTCCCCCCGAGCATCGCGGACAATGACCCAATCCCCCAAAAAAACCGGTCGGCGGGTGTTGGAGGTTCCCCCCTTCAACATCCGCCGATTCATTTTTACGTGATTGCGGACTTGCCTATGGCCGGAAATGGGATATCCCTCATCCGTCGCCGCGACCGTTTCCCCCCAAAACGTAGCGGAGCCCGGCAGTCCCCCCGAAAAATCAATCCCCCCGAAAACAACCAGTCGGCGGAAGCTGGAGGCCCCCCCTCTTCAGCCTCCGCCGATTCGCATTGCGGGGCGGGCTTGGGAAAATCCAGCGGCTTGCCCTGAATGAAATCCGCCATGGCTGCCGCAAGGTGGAACCACGCGACCCCATTTTCGCGAACAGCCTGCAATGCAGGGATCAATCCGCGCTTGATGGTGGATGGCGTGGCGTTTACCCCCTGCGGCCCGATTTCATGTCCGTTACTTCCTACGCCATTCCCTCGTCCGCGCTGCAGCGCGAGGTGAGCCGCCGCCGTTCGTTTGCGATCATTTCCCACCCGGATGCGGGAAAAACCACGCTCACCGAGAAATTCCTACTCTACGGCGGAGCGCTCACGCTGGCCGGCAGCGTGACCGCGCGCAAAAACCAGCGTGCCACCACCTCGGACTGGATGGAGTTGGAAAAACAACGCGGGATTTCCGTTTCCTCCACCGTCCTGCAGTTCGAATACAAGGACTGCGTGGTCAACATCCTCGACACCCCGGGCCACAAGGATTTCTCGGAGGACACCTACCGCGTGCTCACCGCCGTGGACGCCGCGGTGATGGTGGTGGACGCCGGCAAGGGCATCGAAAGCCAGACGCGGAAACTTTTCGAAGTCTGCCGCCGCCGCGGCGTGCCGATCTTCACCTTCATGAACAAGATGGACCGCCCGGCGCGGCCTTCGATGGATCTGCTCGACGAGTTGGAATCGGTGCTCGGCATCCACGCCTGGCCGGTGAACTGGCCGCTCGGCGACGGTCCACGCTTCAAGGGCGTCTATGACCGCGAGCAGAAGCAGGTGCATCTGTTCCAACGCACGGTGCACGGTGCCTACCGCGCGCCGGTGGCGGTGACCGGCATCGAGGACGAGAGCGTGCGGGAAGCGGTGGAGGAGGCGACTTACCGCCAGGTTTGCGACGAGTTGGAGTTGTTGGAAGGCGCGGGCGCGGACTTCGATGTGGAAAAAGTGCAGGCCGGCGAACTGACGCCGGTGTTCTTCGGCAGCGCGGCGAACAACTTCGGCGTGCAGCTCTTGTTAGACAGGTTCCTGGAGCTCGCGCCATCGCCGCTGCCGCGTGAGAGCGGCGGGCTGACCATCGATCCGGCATCCGAGGAATTCTCCGCCTTCGTCTTCAAGATCCAGGCGAACATGAATCCGAAGCACCGCGACCGTGTGGCCTTCGTGCGCATCGTTTCCGGAAAGTTCGAGCGCGACATGAATGTGCTCAACACGCGCAGCGGCGAAAGAATGCGCCTCGGCAACTCACAGCGGCTGTTCGCCCGCGAACGCGAAACGGTGGACGCGGCCTACGCCGGCGATGTCGTGGGATTGGTCGGCAACTACGACCTGCTGATCGGCGACACGCTCGCCTCCAAGCCCGGCGTGACTTTCCATGAGATCCCGCGTTTCGCGCCGGAATGTTTTTCCTGGCTGCACAACAAGAGCACGGCGAAATACAAGCGTTTCCGCGACGGGCTCCAGCAGCTCCTCAAGGAAGGCGTGGCGAGCGAGTTCCAACTGCTCGATGCGGATGGGCCGCAGATCCCCTTGTTAGGCGCGGTGGGTCCGCTGCAGTTCGAGGTGCTGCAATACCGGCTTGAAGGCGAATACGCGGCAGACACGCGCATCGAACAGGCGGCTTGGAACATCGCGCGCTGGCTCAGGCCG
>JBGSUP010000465.1:0-17684 GCA_041753485.1 Akkermansiaceae bacterium | reverse complement strand
ACGACAACGACAATCATTACCACCATCACCATGGTGGGTATTACCGCCCATACCGCGGTCCCTATCGCCGCTACTGAAATTTCTGATAGAGCCGGTGCTCGATAATCCAGCGCCTGACTGCCGGAGGCAGCCAGGCGTTCTCCGTTTGCCCGCTGGCGATCGCCTCGCGGATGAGCGTGGCGGAGGCAGGGTGCGCGCCTTTGACCGCGTGCATCACATATCCGGCGCGGGGTTTCGGCATTCCGCCGCGTGCGAACACGATGAACTCCACACAGGCCGCAAGTTTCACCGGTTCGGTCCAGGTGGGCAGAACCTCCCACTGGTCGCCGCCCATGATCCAGAATAGACGGGCTTCCGGAAAACGCGCTGCCATCACCTCGGCCGTCTGATAGGAATAAGAAGGACCCTCGCGCCCGATCTCGAAATCATCCACCACCGCCCAGGGAAGATCACTCGTGGCCAGCCGCAGCATTTCCAGACGGTCGGCGGCGGAGCTTGGGATGCTGTCTGTCTTGTGAGGGGAAATCCGGCATGGAAGAAACCGGACTTCGTCGAGTTTCATTTGCGTCCTGGCCATTTCCGCCAAATGCAAATGCCCGAAATGCACCGGATCGAAGGTGCCGCCAAAGAGAGCGATTTTCCGTGGATTGTTCATGAAACTCGGGCCTTCCCCAGCGATGCCCGCTCGCCTCGTCGCGGTCAAGCACGCGCCTCGGTCTTTTCAACAACAGCCGTAACAATATCCGCGCATTGCGTCCAGGTGGGGTGTGGACACGATCCCCGGCAACGATCCCATGCAAGACCCCCGCCAAATCAGATTGCGGCAAGATGGGAGTTTGCATCGGTGCTTGCGAAGAATCCTCAATCGTTGAGACAGGCAAACACTGGCAGCAGGCTGACTCCCCGCGCCTCGCCATTCAAACCACAATTTGCGTGTTCGCAGGCGGGATTTCTCACTGCTTCGTCATCCGACGCAGGATCAGCGGATGGGCGATGTTGGCGAAAAGAATGGCCGCCATGCCGACGAAAAACCCCGGATGCAGCTGGCGATGCTCGCCGAAGACCAGCGCCGCCAGCAGGATGAATCGTGGTGGCGCGTTCACGGAGGATCAGCGGCGGATGTTTGACTCGATGGATGGAGCATCATCCATTCCGCGATGTCCGCGTAGATCGGATAGTCCGTGACCAGCACGTTGTCGTGATCGGCGTTGGGGATTTCGAAAAGTCTCACGGATGCGCAGGTGATCAGCCGGCGCCGGCGCAAGGAGGGATTCATTCGGGAGGGAGTAATGCGACGAAAGGGTGAGGGCAAGCGCTTCGCAAACAACATGAATCCGGCATCCAATCCCAAAGGAATTGAGCATTCCAGCCCGGGGTTGGCACAAGCCCGTAGCCTGCGCTTATACCCACTTCTTGGAAACCCGCTTCGTCTCCTTCACCGCCTCGGCCAAACTTCGGGTGCGCGGGAGGAAACACAGGACGTGAACATGATCTTCGACGCCTCCGATCTCCACCGGCGCGCAATCCAGTTGCTTCACCATCGCACTCCATGCACGCATGGAGTGATTTCCAAAAGTCCGCGCCCGACAACCAACAATGGTGGAGAAATTGATGTTCAGATAAAAATTCACCCAGCTTCGCGGAATGGGGAGCGCACGCGGGTTGTTGGACGATATCTGATGCGAGGGCGGGATTGCTCCCCGAAGCGCGGGATCACTCCACCGTCACGCTCTTCGCGAGGTTTCTGGGCTGGTCGATTTCACAGCCGCGGATGCGGGCGATGTGGTAGGCGAGCAGTTGCAGCGCGACGGCGGCCGGAATGGTGGCAACAAGCGGATGACAGCGCGGGATTGAGATGGTGTGATCCATGTGCATGGCCGCGTCGTCATCGCCCTCGGTGATCAGTCCCAGAATGCGGGCACCGCGGGCACGGCACTCCTCGATGTTGCCAAGCGTCTTGTCCTTGCCGGGGATGTCGCAGGCAATGGCGATCACCGGCGTACCTTCGACAAGCAAGGCGATCGGGCCGTGTTTCAACTCCGCGGCATGGTAGCCCTCGGCATGGATGTAGGAGATTTCCTTGAGTTTGAGCGCTCCTTCGAGAGCCACCGGATACATCGGACCGCGGCCGATGAAGAACGCGTGTTCGTTGTGCGCATGGGCTTCGGCGATTTGCGCGATGTGTTCGTTCTGACGGATGACTTCCGCGACGAGTTGGGGAATCCGCTCGATTTCGCGGGCGAACTGGATGCCATCCTGCCGTGAAAACCGGCGGCCGCGGCCGAGTTTGAGGGCCATCATCAACAGCACCGCCACCTGGCAGGTGAAGGCTTTGGTGGACGCCACGGAAATTTCCGGACCGGCATGCAGATAAACGCCGCGGCCGGTCTGGCGTGCAATGGTGGAACCCACCACGTTGCAAAGACTCACCACGAACGCGCCCTTTTGCTGCGCCTCGCGCACGGCCGCCAGCGTGTCCGCCGTCTCGCCGGATTGGGAAATGGCGACGACCAGATCGCGACTGCCTAAAATCGGATTCCGATAGCGGAACTCGGCGGCTTGTTGAACCTCCGCATGGATGTCGGCCAGATCCTCAAACGCATACTCGCCGACGAGTCCGGCATGCAGCGAGGTGCCGCAGCCGATCAAAACCACGCGGTCAAGCTCGGCAAGCTCGCGTGGCGATGTCCCCATCCCGGCAAGCACCGATGATCCGAGATTGAAATCCAACCGGCCACGAATCGCATTGGCAAGCGAATCGGGCTGCTCATGAATCTCCTTGAGCATGAAGTGTTCGAAGCCGCCCTTCTCCGCGGCCGCCGCATCCAGACCCAGCTCGGCGATCTCGCGCGTGACCGGAATGTTGTGGAGGTCCCGGACATCCACCGAATCCGCAGTGACGATGGCGATATCATTGTCATCCAAATAGATCACCCGCTGGGTGTGCGCGAGAATCGCCGAAGCATCGGAGGCGATGATCGTTTCGCCTTCGCCCACACCGATGACGATCGGGCTGCCGCGCCGGGCAGTGATGATTTTCTCCGGTTCGCGGGCGGATAGCACGGCGATGCCGAAGGTGCCCTCCACCTGGTGGAGCGCGTCGCAAACCGCCTGGAAAAGATCACCCTTGTCACAATCCCCGATTAGATGGGCAAGCACCTCGGTATCGGTCTCGGAGTAAAAATGGTGGCCCTTTCCCTCCAAGCGGGCACGCAAGGACCGGTAGTTTTCGATGATGCCGTTGTGAACCAGCGCGATGCCACCGGATTGGTCGAGGTGCGGGTGCGCGTTGACTTCCGTCGGTGGTCCGTGAGTCGCCCAGCGGGTGTGGGCGATGCCCATGGTGCAACGTGAAAACCGCTCCGCCGGCCAGTCCGCGCGGGCCCGCTCGCTAAGCGCGGAAACCTTGCCCGGGGATTTGGAGACGACGATCCGCCCGTCATCGAGAATGGCGACTCCGGCCGAGTCGTAGCCCCGGTATTCGAGGCGGCGCAGGCCGTTGATGAGGACGGTGGGCGCATCCGCCTTGCCTATGTATCCGACGATTCCGCACATGGTGAATGGAGATTAGGGATTTGAAATTGGAGATTGGAGATCCTTGCTGACGATTTCGCCGGGGCGCGTTGAGGTGCCGGGCCAGAGTTTGCGGCCCGGATAGATCGAGGTGTTGATGCCGGTGTGGACGCCGTCGCCGGCGATGCAGCCGAACTTGCGGCGGCCGGTGTCGATCAATGCGCCATCCACCGCCGAGCGATGGTTTTTGCCGTCATGGCGGAGATTGGAAACCATGGTTCCCGCGCCGAAGTTGACATTTTCCCCGAGCACGGAATCGCCGACGTAGGAGAGGTGGCCGACGTTGGTTTTCGATAGAATGAGGGAGTTCTTGATCTCGACGGACTGGCCGATGTGGCAGGAGTCGCCGATGCTGGTATTGCCGCGGAGATGACAATTCGGCCCGATCTTGCAGTTGCCGCCGATGAGCACATTGCCCTCGATGAAGACGCCCGGCAGAATGCGTGTGCCCGCACCGACATGAATCACGCCCTCGATGACTGCCGAGGGATGCACATCACCCTCGATGAGATTCTCCGCGAGCTGTGAGACGTAAAGTTCGTTGGCGCGCAGCAGATCCCATGGATGGCGGATGATGAATGAATGCGCCGCGGTGACGGTGCGCTTCAAATCAGGCGCTTCACCATGCCAAGCAAGCGGCTCGCCGGTGGCATCGACCAGCGTTGCCGATTGGCAGGGACCGACCTCCGGGCGGTCCGCGAGAATGGGCTGTGAATGATCGTCCATGTCATGATTTTCAGACATTTCATGGGCGGACGCATTCTCGTTCCATTCGCCGGACCGTTGCGGAGAACGGTCCCTGCCAACTTCGAAACCACCTCTTGCGACAGCCAGATCCCGCGGGTCGATCCATGCGTGAGGATGATACCCGAACCCGGTGTTGCCGATGGCCTCCCGTTGATGCACCGACAACGGAATGTTCCCGATCGGAAAATCCTCGATTCTCCGCGTCAGGGAGAGTGGCCGGCAGTCAGGTGTTGCGTCGGGCATGAGGGGAATCAGCCGATTTCCTCGCGGATGACGGCGGCGAACTTGTTCACCCAGGAGCGGCATTCCTCGGCTTCGCGGTGTTCGACGAGGATCCGGATTTTGTTCTCGGTGCCGGAGTAGCGGATCAGATGCCGTCCCTTGGCGCCAAAGTCGGTGGTGGCTTCTTGCATCAGCAGGGTGAGGTTCGGCAGGGAATCCAGCGGTGGCTTGGAGGCCACCGGCATGTTGGCGAGTTGTGAGGGATACTCATGCATGACCGTGGCGAGTTGGGCCAGGGTGGCGTTGCGATCCCGCATCATGCGCAACACTTGCAGGGCACTGAGGATGCCGTCGCCGGTGGTCGCGTGATCCGCGAAGATGAGGTGCCCGGAGTTTTCACCACCGAATGAATAGCCATTCTTGCGAATGCATTCGATCACGTTGCGGTCGCCCACGGCGGTCGTTTCCACCGCGATGCCGTGGTTTTTCATCGCCTCGATCAGGCCGAGATTGCTCATCACGGTGGCGACCAGGGTGTCTTTGCGCAGTTTCCCCTGCTCCTTGAGGCTGATGGCACAAAGAGCCAGAATCCGGTCGCCACTGACCACCTGGCCGGCGGCGTCGGTGAAAATCACCCGGTCGGCATCGCCGTCGAAGGAGATTCCGAGATCGGCGTTGAAGCGCCGGACCAACTCCCCCGCATGTTCCGGATGGAGTGCGCCACAGCCGTGGTTGATGTTGAGACCGTCCGGCTGGTTGCCGGTGGTGATGACTTCGGCTCCAAGCTCCTTGAAAATCAGGGGCGCGATGAAGTAGGCGGCCCCATGGCCGCAATCCACCACCACCTTGAGCCCATGCAGCGAGATGTTGTCCGCCGTTTGCTTGGCAAACTCGATGTAGCGGCCGCGCGCGTCATCGATCCGGTGCGCCTTGCCGATCTGGCGTGGCGGCAAGGGGGCGGCCTCGGGTTCCAGGCCGAGGATGTGGCGCTCGATGGCCGCCTCCAGCGGATCGGAGAGCTTGTAGCCGTCCGGCCCGAAGATCTTCAGGCCGTTGTCCTCATACGGATTGTGCGAGGCGGTGATCATGATGCCTGCGGCGGCGCCCATCGACTTGGTCAAGTGGGCAACCGCCGGCGTGGGCAGCGGGCCGACGAGAAACACATCCATGCCCATCGACACCAATCCGCTGGTGAGCGCGGTTTCGAGCATGTAGCCGGAAATCCGGGTGTCCTTGCCCACCAGCACGCGGTTGCGGTTGGGGCCGGACGAGCGCAGCACGCTGGCCACCGCCTTGCCGGTGCGCAGGGCCACCTCCGCAGTGATCGGGAACTCATTCACCCGCCCGCGGATGCCGTCGGTGCCAAATAGTTTCGTGTGATTGTCGGAAGTCATGGAGAACTGCGTAGGATCAATGGTTTTTGAGCCACTCAAGTGGAAAGCGCCATTTGCCAGCGAGTGCCGCATGTCTGAAGCAAACCGGCATGTTTCCTCATTTCCGGGGCTGGCGCGCACCATGCGCGGGTGCTGAATCACAAAAAAAGACGGAGCCTTATGGCCTGATGCAGGCGGTCAGGCAAGCCGCATTTGCCCGCGTTGCCGTAATGCTCAAGTGAGCACAGCGCGGTGGATTCTGCCCGTGCCCTGGGTGGATGGCCGCAAGACGGTTGTTTTTTGAAAAAATTTGTCCGCTCCCCGTTGCTAGACAGGTCATTCGATCTTTATCTCCACCGCCGAAAATCCGCGCTTTTCCAATACCGGATCAATAGACCGCTGAAGCGTCACTCTTTCCCATTCCAGGTTTATCGCGTCCACGATTTCCGCTCCCCCAAATGGTTCCCAAGCTTGCAAGTTCAGGTCTGTACCGAATCTGGGCGTGTAGATGAGCCCTCCATTGATGCGCTGCACAAACTGGATGTTCCAGAAGGTTTCATCCCCTGAACGCGCGATGCTGTAGCATGGGAGACCGGAATTGCCGCCCTCAGTCAATTGGTGAACGTCTGTATTCGCCAGATTCAATCCGAAAGCGAACTTAATCAGGTTGCTCTTGTCTCCGAATGGAGAAGCATCGAGCAATCCGGCAATTCCATGTAGACCGGCGGCAGCTGATGCGGCAGCGTATCCCGTTAGCCCGCTAGAATCGTCCAGCCGTAAGAACAGAACATCGGACCAAGATCCAGCGTGGATGTCACGCACTCCGATTACGCTCGAAGGAATTCGCAGCTGGCCTTCTCCATTGTCTCCCCAAACCACTACAGTGCCATCGCTCCTAAGGGCCGCTGAGTGGTCCTTTCCTGCAGCGATCTTGATCACATCTGACAGGCCAGGTGGAACGGTGCTCTCTCCATAGGCATTATCACCCCATGCCACTACTGCGCCGTTATTCTTCAATGCCAGCATGTGCCCCTCACCTGCTGAGATCGCCATGACATCTGATAGTCCTTCCGGCGGCCCCGCGATCACGGATGAATCACCCCATGCAACGACTGTGCCGTCGCTCTTCAATGCGGCTGAATGATTGTAGCCGGCGGCGACCGCTATGACGTCAGTAAGACCGGGTGGAACGATGATTTCCGCATCGCCACCAGCGATGTAGTTCCAGGCGACTACCGTCTTGTCGTTCTTCAGAGCAACAACATGAAACCTGCCGGATGCAATTTGAGTGACTCCGGTCACTCCCACTGGTGTCATCGGCTGACCATTAGACGAACTGCCCCACCCAACGACGTTTCCGTTCTGGAGCAAGGCTATGCTGTGCTTCTCTCCTGCTCCAACTGCAATGACTTGGTTGAGACCAGAAGGGACGTTTGCGATGCCATAGGCGTCTTGACCCCAAACTTTCACGGTTCCATCAAATTTGAGCCCGATAGTGTGATACGGTCCGGCTGCAATCTGGGATACACCCGTGAGCCGATAAGGAGGTGTGCTTTGGCCTTCAAATGGCCTGCCCCACCCGATGACTTTTCCCTCGATCGTTATGCCAACGTTGAACGACTGTCCCGCATCGATTTGCCTGAGTCCTCCCAAGACTGAAGGTGCAGTTGCCTGCCCCCACTGATTGTATCCCCAGCCAACAACCGATCCATCGTGTTTAAGCGCCAGCGAGTGAAGGCCTCCAGCGGCGATAGCCTTTACGTTGTTCAGGCCATTTGGCACCACCGATTGGCCATAGCCACTCGTCGTGGTCCGCCCCTGCCCCCACGCGACCACGGTCCCGTCACTCTTGAGCGCGAGAGTGTGGTATTGGCCGGCATCAATCCCCACAACGTTGGTTAGACCTACCGGGACATTGGTCTGCCCGTAAGCGTTGCCTCCCCAAGCAACGACCCGACCATCTCGCTTCAGTGCGACGTTGTGATACCACCCTGCGTCTATTGCAACGACATCTGATAGACTTGATGGCACAGATAGCTGTCCTTGGCCGTTTCCGCCCCAAGCGACCACAGTTCCTTCAGCTGTCAGGGCAATGCTGTGGTCATGCCCAGCAGCAACTTGCACACACTTTGGCAGAGAGGGGGGTATGTTGATGCCACTGTGAGAGATGCTGCTCCATCCGACGACGCTGCCATCACTTTTTAAGGCGATTGTATGATCGATCGAAGAACCGATATCAAGGACGTCGCTCAAGTCATCCGGCACACTAATTTGGCCGCGGTAATTGGTGCCCCATGCCCAAAGCCGACCGTCCCCTTGGATTACAAATGCTTGAGAGTCTCCAGCAAACACCGCCTTGGCACCCACGATGATCGGAGCCTCGTGCTCTGGTGGTGCCGTGCTCCACTGCTGCCCAGAGTAGAGCCACCCCAAGTCGTCGGCTCCTGCCAGACCCAATGTAAGCAACCCAGTAACGAATACAGATCTGGTGATTCGGGAGATTTTTCCTACACTACCACCGCTTCGTGGGACCGAATCTGTTGTTTTAGTCCGGTTCTTGCACATAATTGGAGTAATTGGAACCAGGCCTCGCGGATTCACATTCATGGCGGAACTCAAAGGTCGAGCAAGTCGCGGAGCGCGGTTTTGACTTCCGCCATTTGGGCGGGGTTGAGTTCGCCCATGCGGCGTGTCAGTTTGCGATGATCGAAACTGGCCAGCCCTTGCACGTTCACCGCCGAATGCTTGGGGAGCCAGCGTGGTTTACCGAGGTCGACTTCGCCTTTCATGCCACGGATTTGGGAAGTCAGCGGGGCGACCACAGCGAGGGAACGGGCGTCCTGACTGCCCGGAAACGCCAATACAAGAACGGGACGGTTTTTCTCCACCATGCCGAGTTCGGCGAACCAAACTTCCCCGGGTTTGGGTTCAGTAGGCACCGAGAGCCTCCTGCCATTCGGCGGCTTGTTGTTCCGAGTTGAGGACCACCGGCGGGCGGGTGGTGACTTCGAAGGGAAGTCCTTCGCGGAGTTCGATCTGCGCCAGCAGCATGTTGAATGCATCGCCCGGCTTCATGCCAAGACGGGCCAGGATTTCCTCGGCCCTGCGCAAACGGCTGGCGGGAACCCGCGCACGGAACAGGGAGGTTGCTTCGGATGCCATGCTCAAATGTGCTCGAATGTGCCCGTATTGTCAACGCGGGGAAAAGAGCGAATCGCGCGAGCGGTTCAATCAACCGAGCACCGCGCGGTGGATCCTGCCCGGTGCGCGTTTCAGGAAGCGCCGCGCCAGCGTCTCGAATTCCTCGGAGAGGTCGGTGAGATGGACTTCGAGTTTGCCCTCGTCTGGTCCGGCGGCGAGCAGGTTGAGTTGCGTCAGTTCGCGCCGCAAGTGCTCGGCGCAGGTGGTGGCGGAATCGACGAGCCGGACGGAATCCGGCAGCAGTTTTTCCAACACGGGAATCAACAGCGGATAGTGGGTGCAGGCCAGCAGCAACGTGTCGATGCCGCGCTCGACGAGCGGATCGAGATAGGCGCGCAGGATCAGTTCGGTGGCCGGGTGGCCGAGCCAATCCTCCTCCACCAGCGGGACGAGCAGCGGGGTTTCCACGGCATGGATGATCAGACCGGTGCGGCGCAGCGCCAGCGCGTGCTGGTAGGCGTGCGAACGGATCGTGCCGCGGGTGGCGATGATGCCGATGCGCTCGGCGCGCGGATTGGACAAAGCGGACTCCACGCCAGCATCGATCACGCCGAGGATCGGCAGCCGGTATTTTTCGCGCAACCCCGGCAGCGCGTGCGCGGTGGCGGTGTTGCAAGCCACGACGATGGCTTTCACCCCGCGTTCGATGAGAAACCGCGCGTCCTCATCGGCGAAATGACGGATCGTTTCCGGGCTTTTCGAGCCGTAGGGCAAGCGGGCGGTGTCTCCGAGATACAGGATATTCTCGGCAGGCAGCAATTCCTGCACCGCACGCACCACGGTCAAGCCGCCGACACCCGAGTCGAAAAATCCAAGAGGCTCTGAGTTCACGGGGCGGATTGTGCCCGTGCCCGGCACTCCGGCAAGCGGCAAGCACCGGACATTCTTCAAATAGACTGCAAAAGCGACTCCCTCAGCCCCGTATTGGAATCCGGCTTGGCGCTTGACAGAGGGGGTGTATCCTGCTTGCCTGCGGCGTCCGGCGATTGATTCTCAATCATTTAATTCGAGTTTCTCCAGACTCGACGCAGTTTCCCGGCCCCTCCTCAAGGAATCAGCCCTGGCGTTGAACTTCATTCTCCAACCTAAACATCTTCATGGACTGGTCTTCACCCCTTTGGTATGCCTCATACGTTCTCGTGCTTCTCGGCTTGGCGGGCTACGGCTCGCATCGACTGACGATCATTTTCCTCTACCTCAAGCACGCGCACAACCGGCCGAATCCCAAGGGAAAATTTGATGACCTGCCCGTGGTGACCGTGCAGCTGCCGGTTTTCAATGAGATGCACGTGGTGGACCGCTTGCTCGACGCGGTCTCGGCCATGGACTACCCGCAGGAAAAGCTGCAGATCCAGCTTTTGGACGATTCGACCGATGAGACCGTGGACATTTGCCGCGCGGGAATCGAACGGCTCAAGGCCCGCGGGTTTGATGCCGAGCACATCCACCGCAGCGACCGCACCGGCTACAAGGCCGGCGCGCTGGAAAACGGCACGCGTTTCGCCAAGGGCGAGTATCTCCTGATTCTGGATGCCGACTTTGTGCCGAACCCGGACCTGCTGCAGAAAACCATCCATTATTTCACCGATGATAAGATCGGCATGATCCAGACGCGCTGGGGCCACTTGAACCGCACCTTCAATGTGCTCACCCGCATCCAGGCGATGTTCCTCGACGGTCATCTCGAACTGGAACAAACCGCGCGCAACCGCTCCGGCCGCTTTTTAACCTTCAACGGCACCGGCGGCATCTGGCGCAAGTCCTGCATCGCCGACGCCGGCGGTTGGGAACACGACACCCTCACTGAGGACATGGACCTCAGCTACCGCGCCCAACTCAACGGCTGGCGCTTCATTTTCCTCAACGATGTGGAAACCCCGGCCGAGCTGCCGGTGGACATGGACGGCTTCAAGAGCCAGCAACACCGCTGGACCAAGGGCTCCATCCAGGTTTGCAAGAAGGTCCTGCCGGCCATCTGGCGCGCGGATGTGCCGCTCTTCATCAAGCTGGAGGCCACCGCCCACCTTACTTCCAACTTCGCCTACCTGCTGCTCATCGTGCTCTGTTTCCTGATCTATCCCAACCAGCAGTGGCAGCCGGATTTCGGAAAATTCACTTATTATATCATCAACGTGCCGATCTTCTTCTTCTCCTCGGTCTCGGTGATCGTGTTCTACATGGTGTCCCAAAAGGCGCTCCGCCCGGGCGCGTGGTGGCGGGAAATCCCCTACCTGCCGCTGCTGCTCGCGCTCGGCATCGGCATGTCCATCAGCAATGCCAAGGCCGTCATCGAAGCGCTTTGCAACCACCAGTCCGGCTTTGTGCGCACGCCGAAATACGGCATCGGCCAATCCAATCGCGCGGATTGGAAAAAGAGCAGCTACAAGGTCATGAAGACGCTCACCCCATTTGTGGAACTGCTCTTCGGTTTCTTCTTCCTGTTTGTGGTCGTGGATGCCGCCATGCGGGACAGTTGGGCCTCGGCGATCCTCTTGCTCCCCTTCCCCGTCGGGTTTTTCTACACTTCGCTGTCGTCACTCTCCCGCATGCTGCCATCCACTGCCGGATCGAAGATCGTGAATCGAAACATTCCGTGAAAGAACCATGACCTGGCTTCCAACGCCGCGCCTCCTTTTACCCGCCTGCCTTGGCCTCTTCACCGCCCTCGGGCTGAGCGGCTGCGGGAACTCCTCGTTCTTCGGCAAGGACACCCGCAACAAGATGATCGTCAGCGTCACCGATCAACAAATGTTGCTTGTCCGCGACGGCACCCCGGTCAAGACCTACAGGATCTCGACCTCCAAGTTCGGCGTCGGCGACCGGCCGGGCAGCAACCGCACGCCGCTCGGGCACCTTCAAGTCGCCAAAAAAATCGGTGGCAACGCGCCCATCGGCGCGGTCTTCAAGAACCGCCGCCCGACCGGTGAGGTTCTCAAACCCAACTCCCCCGGCCGCGATCCGGTCGTGACCCGGATCCTCTGGCTGGCCGGCACCGAGGGCCGGAACAAGAACACCTTCCAACGCACCATCTACATCCACGGGACCCCGGAAGAGCGGCGGCTTGGCGCGCCCGCATCCTACGGGTGCATCCGCATGGGCAGCCGCGATGTGGCGGATCTTTACAACCGGGTCGGCCACGGCGCCGACGTCTTCGTGATCCGCGGCTCGATCCAAGCGAAAAAACCGGGTCAGGCTTCCGCCTCGGTCGGCAAAACCAATGGCAAAGCCCGCGGCTGAGAATCTCTGAAACAGGAGCTTGACAGCCGCGCCTCATTCCCTACCTTCCGCCCCCCGCCAAACGGCAAGCGACCCTCTGCAAACATCACCATGGCCAACCACAAATCCTCGATCAAGCGCGCGCGCCAAACCATCGTCCGCACCGAGCGCAACCGCGCGGAGAAAAGCCGCATGAAAACGCTGCGCAAGAAGACGCTCAGCGCCATTGCCGCGGGTGACAAGCAAGCCGCCACCCTGGCGAGCTCCGAATTTTCCTCCGCTGTGGACAAGGCGGCCAAGCGCAGCGTGATTCACGCCAACAAGGCGGCCAACCTCAAGAGCAAGACCGCAAAGGCTCTCGCCGGCATCGCTTGAGACCCGCGCTCCCGGAAATTTTCCCCGGTGTCCAGAAAACAAGCGGACCGGACCACCGGGGCCGCTTTTTTTATTGCCACCATGCCTGATTCTCCTCCACCAAACCGGGCGGCCACGGCCGCCAAAATCGCCGCCAATCCCTCAGGCTACAAGGTTTGCGAGGGTTGTGATTCGATCGTAGGCAGTGGCGCGGCGCTGTGTCCCAATTGCCACAGTTATCGTTTTGATGCGGCGCCGGCGCGTGTGATCCTCCAAGCCCGGATTCTCGGAGCCCGCGAGCAGACCTCCGTCACGGCGGATGACCTCGGTTGAATGCGGCCTGAAATTTCAAATCCCGCGGTGGAACCCACCATGTCCCAAGCCATCGGTTTCAAAGAATGGCAGGTCGTCTGTGACGCGCTTGCCAGCGGGCGGCAGTCGATCCTCTTGCGCAAAGGCGGCATCCACGAGGGCCGGCAGGGATTTTCCTTCGCCCATGAGTCGTTTTTCCTGTTTCCAACCCGTTTTCACGCGCAGGGCGGCCACGTTCGCGAGGGCGAGATCCGAGCCATGCCCGAGTGGCAGCCCGGCGATTCCCTGCGCATCACCCACCACGCCGAGGCACGCTGGGCCGTGACGCTCAGCGATTGGGAAAAAGTCGCCGCGCTCGAGCCCCGTCACATCTATTCCGAAGCCACCGTGCGCGAGCGCTTCGACTGGGAAGGCAAGGGCATGGCATCCGGCAGCATCCACGTCGCCCTGGTGCGCGTGCGCGAACTCGCCACGCCCTGGGAACTCGTCTATCAGCCGTCGTTTGGCGGCTGCCGCAGTTGGATCGCCCTGCCAGAGCCGCCCGCAGGCTGGCGCGAAAACGCCCGGCCGGTGTTGGACGACGTGGCCTTTGCAAGCTTCGATCAAGTGGATTTCCAATCATTTATGTCTCGTGTCATTTGAGGCGTGATTGGTCGAAATCAGAACAGCTCCGGTTGGGTTTGGATTGGTGGGTAGAAGGCTCCAATGACGATAAAGGGGTTCTTGCCGCGTCCGTGCCATTCGCGGGTGGTGCCGAGGAAGAGGTGAAGGTCTCTTTCAGGAAAGTTGTCGAAATACATCTGGCGGACTTCGGTGACGGCTACTTGCAGTGTGGAGATTTTGTTCTGATCCCAGTCGGGCGATTGAGGTTCTGCTTTGAAATCGAGAATCCGAGCAGGTTTGAAGGTGGCGATGGATAGGTGGTTGGGGAGAAGTGCTGAGTGAGAAGTGGAAGAGAAGTTTTTTAACCGCAGATGAAAGATGGGATGAGGTGGAGAGTTGTTTTGTAGCGGTGGTCTGTGACCGTCGAGGCGGGTGGTGTGTCGGTGAGCGTGGTGTGGGGAAAAGGGCTTCGCGCTTTTCATTGGCATCGACGCTCATGGAGCGACGCTACAGGGCTTTTCTTTGGCGTTTCATGCCGGTTGCTGTCCGTTGAACTCGGCGAGGGATTCCGTGAGGACGAGGTTGCTGATGAACTGGCAGCCTTCCGGGGTAAGCGGGAGTTGGTGGGCGGTCATGAGCTGCTCGATGATGAGGCGGGCCATGATTTCTTCGGCACCGAGATCAGCAAGTTCAGAAGCCATGTAGCCGGCGGCATCAGCCGGGCTATGATACGTGAAGCCGAAGTTGCGGATCTTCGGCTCGCATTTCGGAGTCAGGAGAATGTCGGCGGGCTTGATCGCGCGGTGGACGATGCCGTTGCTGTGCGGCTTTTGTCGGATGCTTTCCCGGATCCGGCCACTACGCGATCACGTCAGGGCGTGCGCTTGAAAAAGACGATATCATTGGACTGAATGCCACGGAGACCCTGCAAGACCTCACGAGGAGGGTTGCAAACGGGTCAAATCCGGTCTATCTCGCCGCGCGTCCATGAGCTACTGCCAGAACATTTGTCGCCTTGCCGGTGCCTCCGCCTTGCTATTGTTGGCCAATTGCGCCAATCAGAAACCCGCGACTGCGGACGGGAAACCGGTCAATCCGTATCCGCCCGGCACGTATGAGCACTTCAAGGCCGAGCCGTCTTATCCGAAGACCCACTCGGTCTGGAAAAACGAGGAACTGCTCTCGCGCACGAACGATTCCAACTCCCACATCCGCATCGATCTCGCCACCCAGCGCGGATTTCTCATGAATGGCGACGAGGTGGTCATCGATTATCCGATTTGCTCCGGAGTCAAAAGTCGCCCCACCCCGAAGGGCACCTTCTACATTCTGGAGAAAATCGTGGATAAAAGCTCAAACCGCTATGGCAAAATCCTTGATGCCGAAGGCAAGGTCGTCAACAGCGACGCCGACGCCTTCGCCGACCCGATACCGGAAGGCGGAAAATTCGTCGGCGCGCCCATGCGTTACTGGATGCGGCTGACGCCTGACGGAGTGGGCCACCACATCGGGCCGGTTCGGCGCTACCCGGCGTCGCACGCCTGCGTGCGCGGCCCCAGCGGAACGATTCCCACGGTTTACGCGAAGGTAAAGCCCGGCACGCGGGTGGTGGTCGAGTGATTGCGGCCGGCCGGCGGCAGCTTCATTCCTCGTCCTCCATGAATTTGTCATGGCCGGCCTTTTTCATTTCCTTGAGGACCTCGACGAGTTTGGCGACTTCGGCGATGTTTTCCGCAAGGAATGCCTGCTCGACTTCGCAGAGCGTCACGAAAGTCCGGCCCATCATCTTGCGGAATTCCGCAGCCGCCTTCGCCTTGGCAGGACCATCCGGCATTTTGGCGAGCATCTCGGGGATTTCGACGATGCCCTTGAGCACGGCCTGCTGCGCTTCGCGCGCCTGCGCGGCGCCTTTCACCGGATCGGTCTCCTTGCGGAACGCCTTGTAAGCGTCGTTGAACAATTCCATCTGCTTTGCCAGCGGCGAGTCCTCGTGGTCTTCGGCCCCAAAAACCGGACTCAGCAGGCAAACGGCACAACCCAGGATCATCAGTTGAAGTTTCATACGCCCCGAGATGAGCATGAAGCCCAGCCGCGTTCAAACAGGAATCCCGGATTTTCGGTATTTCAGTTGTCGGCTGGCAACAATCTAATGACGCGGTCCGGATCGTTGAGGATCACATAAAGCAAGCCGTCGGGTCCCGCGGCGACGTCGCGCACGCGGCCGATGTTCTTCAGGATGATCTCCTGGGACATGACTTTGCCGCCAGCCACGCGGATGCGCCTCACCTCCTGCTGGGCAAGCGCGCCGGCGAAGAGATCGTTCTCCCATTTGGGAAAGCGCCCGCCGGTGAGGAAATCCAGGCCACAAACCGCGATCGAAGGCACCCAATACACCAGGGGCTGTTCCATGCCCTCCTTGGCGGTGATCCCCACCATCGGCGTGCCGTCGTAGTTCATCCCGTGGGTGATGACCGGCCAGCCGTAGTTGCGGCCCGGCAGGATCAGGTTCAATTCATCCCCGCCGCGTGGTCCGTGCTCGGTGCTGTAGAGCATTCCATCGCGCGAATCCATCGCCAGGCCCTGCGGGTTGCGATGGCCGTATGACCAGATCCCCGGAATCGCGCCGGGAGTCTTGACGAAGGGATTGTCCGCGGGAACCCGGCCGTCGTCGTGCAGACGGAAGATTTTTCCGTTAGGCCGCGAAAGATCCTGCGCCTGCATCATTCCGCCGCGTTCGCCGATGACGAAATAGATGAAGCCCCGGTCGAAGACGAAACGGGTGCCGAAATGCACTCCCGCTCCGGAGCGGAACTCCGGCTCCGGCCGATAGATCCATTGCTGATCGACCCAGCGGTGGTCCTTGATGCGGCCGCGCACCACGGCCGTGATGCACCGGACATCCTTCTTGCCACCCGCCTTGCGCTCGCGTGTCCCGTCGGAGAATCCCAGATAGACCCAACCATTCCGCCGGAAATCGGGATGCAGCGCCACTTCCATCAATCCACCCTGGCCGTGATCCATCACCCGTGGAGTGCCCTCGACCGATTTTGGATCAAGCTTGCCGTCCGCGCCGAGGAACCTGAGACGCCCGGGTTTTTCGGTCACGAGCCTGCGGCCATCGGGCAGGAAGGCGATCGCCCAGGGCTTTTCCAATCCCTTTTCCACCAGAGTCTCGATCCGGTAGTCATGAAGCTCGGTCTTGGTCACCTTGTCCGGAGCGGGAACCGGAAACTCCATTCCGGAGGCGAGTGTCTTCTTTTCCTTTTCCCGCAGGAAAATCACCAGGCTGCGGATCTGGTCGTTGCTCAGAACCCCTTCCCATGGCGTCATGCCCATCTGCGCATTCCCCTTGGCGATGGACTTGGTGATTTCCGCGTCGGAGCTGCCATGCTTCCAGATTCCATCGACCAGGGAACCGCCCTGGCCACCTTCGAATTTCGTGCCGTGACAGCCGGCACAGTGTTTTGCATACACTTCCTCCACCTTCAGCTTTTGTGCGGAGGCGAATCCGGTGAAGCACAGCAACAGGCAAGTAAAATGGCGCATGGCCGTTAATTTCCGGTTTTCCCGCAAAAACGCAACCTGTGAGTGATGCGGATTTCACTGGTCGCTCGGTTTCTGCAACAGCGCCTCGCAACGACATCATACGGCGATCAAGCGGCCGTGGCGCACCGACAACACCAGGCATTCAACAGCTGCCGCAGGATAGATGATCCGCATCGCCGCGCGATAGGCCGCCAACTGCCCGGAATAGCGCTCGACGAGATCCTCCGGGCGCTTCACCGCATCGGTCTTGAAGTCGATGATTTCCACGCGTTCCACCGCGCCCGCCGCATTGTGATGGAGGTGGAGGCGGTCGATCACACCGCTGAGATGGCAGCCGTCGAGGATCGCATCGGCCGCCTGTTCGCGGAACAACCTGATCGCGCGGCCCCGCCGCTCGAACACCTCGCTCAAGGCAGGATTGCGGAGCAAGCCGGCCACCACCCTGCCCGCCTCGCTCTCAGGCAGCAGGCAGGGCGTTTCATCCGCCCAAGCCACGCTTTCCAACAAGGAATGGACCTCGCTGCCGAAGCGCATGCC
>JBGSUP010000464.1:0-7653 GCA_041753485.1 Akkermansiaceae bacterium | reverse complement strand
GAAAAATGATCGCGCGCGCCCTGCCAGGGGTCCACGCCGGTGACATCGGCCGCGGTGAGCGCGCCGGAGCGGATGGCACCCTTGACGAGCGCCGTTCCCATTTTTCCGCATCCGATGACTCCGAGTTTCATATTGGGAGTTTATGCCAAATCCGGGTTCACCCGCCAGCGTGATTTTGGAGGGAATGAGCGGGCCGGGTTTTTCGAAGCCGGCGGTCCCGGTCCTGCGGACTCAGTTGGTCACGCGCATCGGCATGAGAACGTAGAGGAAGGTGCCTTCGATGCGCAGCACGCCGGGGCTCATTTCATCGATGAGGTCGAGATAGACATCGTCACTGTCGAGCGCGCGCAGCGGGGCTTGCAGGAACTCGGGGTTGAAGGCGATCTGCATCGGCGGTCCCTGATAGATCACGTCCATCGATTCCTGCGCCTCACCGACGTCCGGCGAGTTTGCGGTGATTTCGATGCGGTTCTCGCTGAAGACGAGTTTCACCGAGTTCGACTTGTCGGAAGCCAGCAATGAAACACGGCGGACGGTTTCGAGCAGCGCCTCGCGGGAGATGACCACGCGTTCGTTGCTGTCACCGGGAATCACCTGGCGGTAGTTCGGGTAGTTACCCTCAATGAGCTTGCTGCAAAGCAGGCTGTCGCCGATGGTGAAGGAGATCTGGCTGTCGCTGAGTTTGACGATCACGTCGCCGGACTCGCCGAGTAGGCGCTGGAGTTCCTGCACGGCTTTGGTCGGCACGATGACGTCGGTTTCGTGGGAAGCCGGGAATTCAAGGTCGGCATCGACCATCGCGAGGCGGCGGCCGTCGGTGGCGACGAGCGTCATCTTGCCTTCGCGGAAGGAGGTGAAGATGCCGTTGAGCACGTAGCGGGTCTCGTCGGTGGAGATCGCGTAAGAGGTTTTTTTCAAGCCGTCGCGCAGGGTAATCTGCGGGATCTTGAATTCCTTGGCATCGGCGAAATCGGGGAGCGGTGGGAACTCGGCTTCGCCGAGGCCGATGATCTTGAAGAAGGACGGGCCGCTGCGGATTGAGGCATGGTTTTTCGAATCCACGGAAACCTCGACTTCGCTGGCGGGAAGTTCGCGGACGATGCTGACGAGGCGTTTGGCGGGAAGTGTGGTGGCACCTTCCTTCTCGATCTGGGCCTCGACGGAACCGGTGATTCCCACTTCGAGGTCGGTGGTGGTGAACTGGATGCGGCCGCCCTTGGCCACCAGCAGCACGTTGGAGAGAATGGGAAGCGTCGTGCGCGAACTGACGACGTGTTGGACCTTTTGCAGGCCGTCGAGAAATGCTTCCTTGGAGATGCGGAACTTCATGGATGGAAACCGGGGTGGTTGATGGCCGCGAGTTTCGGTTTTCGAAGGCCCTTGGCAAGCCTTCTGTGAACTTCCGTGAAGAATCCCCCAGCTGTCTGGATATCAACGCCGGAGGTTGGCTTCGATCCGGGCGATGGTTTCCTTCAGCCCGGGCTCGCCATCGATTTTCCCGGTGACTTTCTTACAGGCGTGAATCACGGTGCCGTGATCGCGACCGCCAAAAGCTTCGCCGATTTCCATCAGCGAGCCCTTGGTGAGCGAGCGGCTCAAAAACATGGCGACCTGGCGGGGGAACGCGATGCTGGCCGGGCGCCGACGGCTGGTCATGTCGGCGAGACGGACGTCGAAGTGCTCGGCGACGGCCTTTTGGATGGCATCGATGCTGATCTGGCGGCTGGCCTCCTCGCGCAGGAGATCCCGCAGCAGATGCTCGACCTTGTCCACGGTGATGGACTCGCCGGCGAGGGAGCCGAAGGTGGCCACGCGCATCAGCGCGCCCTCGAGGCGACGGACATTGGTGCGAATCCGCTCGGCGAGGAAAAGCAGCACGGACTCATCGACGCGCACTTTCCAGTCGAGGGATTTTTTCCGCAGGATGGCGAGGCGGGTCTCCATTTGCGGCGGCTGCATTTCCACGGTGAGGCCGCACTCGAAACGCGAGACCAGCCGTGGCTCGAGGTTCTTGATTTCGCAAGCCGGTCGGTCACAGGTCAGGACCACCTGGTTGCGGCCGTCGAGCAGGGTGTTGAAGGTGTGGAAGAACTCCTCCTGGGAGCGCTCCTTGCCGGCGAGAAACTGCACGTCGTCGATGAGCAGCACATCCGAGCAGCGGTAACGGCGCCGGAACTTTTCAAGGTCACCGCGGCGGACGGAGTCGATGAACTCGTTGGTGAATTTTTCACAAGTGAGGTAGATGACGCGCGAGCCCGGTTGGCGGCGGAGGATTTCCTGACCGATCGAATGCATCAGGTGGGTTTTGCCAAGACCGGGACCGCCGTGAATGAAGAGCGGATTGTAGCCGACGCCGGATTTTCTGGCAACGGCCTCGCAGGCAGCGTGGGCGAACTGGCTGTTGGCACCGACCACGAAGCTGGCGAAAGTGTATGACGGGTTGAGGCCGGTATTCTTGATGCGCCGCTCAAGAGCCTCGCCATCGAGTGCAGCGGCTTTGCCATGATGCCGCCCGGGGCTGCCATTGTGCGGCTGGCCGTTGTGGGCGGGTGCTGCCGCATCAGCGGATTCGCCGACGACGACTCGCACCTCGCGCACCGAGTTGAAGACCGAGTTCACGGCCACGGTGAGTTCCGGCAGGAAGTTGGTTTCGATCCAGACCTGATGGATTTCCCCGGGGACGGCGACAAGGGCCACGCCATCCTCCACGCCCGCCCAGCGCGCGGCGCGGAACCAACGTTGGAAAGCGTCCTCGCCGACGATCCCGCGCAAGGCATCACATACTCCGGTCCAGCTTTGGCTTTCCTCCGGCGTTCCGTTGACGTGATCTGCGATTTCGGGTGTGGCGATGTCGAGGGGTTCCATTGTTAGGCGGTCTTCTTCTTGGAAAAACTCACGTGCATGATCCCGTCCCGGCTGAGAACGGAAAGCAACGCTTGCGGGACTTTGCGCCGTGCCCGCCGGGCATGGAAAATTTTTTTAGGGTCTCCTAACAGTCAGCGCGAAAACGCCGCATTCCACAAGGGTTCCACGGTGTGGAATTTTAAAAACTTGACCCCGAAAATGCTTCGTTTTTCCGAAGCATTAGCGCGTGCGAATCGGCTCAATCGGCACACCTGCTTGAAAACGAATCAGTCGTGGTGTGACGAAGTTGTTTCAAAGTTTTGTGGCGGTCCTTCAGTCACCGGCTCAGGCAGTTGCAATCCCATCTTGCGGGCACGCTCCTGCCAAAGATTGCGGGCATACGATTGCATGTCGGCCACCTTGTCCTTCTCGTCCATGATCTCGAATCCGAAAATCGTCTCGATCACGTCCTCCATCGTCACCAGACCCACCGTGGTGCCGAACTCATCGACCACCAGCATCAACTGGTGGCGTTCGGCAACAAAGCGTTGGAACAGCTCATCCACCGGCGTGTCTTCCGGTGCCACGGCGATCGGGCGAGTCACTGCGGCGAGTGTTCCCGAGTCATCCGCATCCTTCAAGTGGGCGAGCAAGGCCTCGCCGCGAATCACGAATCCGACCACCTCGTCGCGCGTGTTGCGATAGACCGGTATCCGGGTGAACGGCTTGTCTTCGATCAACTCGACGAAATCAATCAACCTGGTGGTTTCCGGCAGCGCGAAAATCACCGGTCGCGGCGTCATGATGTCCCACGTCTTCATGGCGTGGAGCTGGATCAGATTGTGCACAAACTGGCTTTCCCGGGCCCCAAGAGAGCCGGACTCCTCACCCAGGCGCGCCATCGCCAGCAACTCCTGGCGCTGCATGGTCGAGTCTTGCTGCCCCGCGGGCGCAATCAAGCGGGTGATTTGTTTCGATCCCCACACCAGGGGCTTGAGGCCGATAATCATCACGTGAAGCAGCGGTGCCGCAACTCCGGCAAGTTGCAGTGAAAACCGCGCGCCGAGGGTCTTCGGCACGATCTCGGTGAAAACGAGAATCGCGAGAGTCAGCAGCGCGGCGAAAATCGCCTCGCCGGTATCGCCGTAAAGCCGGGCATACTCGGCACCCGCGCCGGCCGCCCCCATGGTGTGGGCGATGGTGTTGAGTGTCAGGATCGCCGAAAGCGGACGATCGATGTCCGACTTGTATTCCTCCATCCGCGCCGCCCACTTCGCGCCGTTTTGCCTCGCATTGGCGATGGACGCCGGGGTCAGGGTGAGCAGGGTGGCCTCGAGCAAGGAGCACATGAAGGAGATGCCGAGCGCGAGAAGGATGTAGGTGATCAGAAGAGTCATTTAATCGGCCGCCCGCTCGGATGGCACGGCGGGAATTCTAGAGTGCGCCGAAAGGCAGTTCAAGAAAAGATCAATTCCGGCCCCGCGCGGGCTTTAGATCCGGCTTGCAGTCGTGAGAACCCGGAGTATTCCTCGCGTCGGCATTTTTTCACGATCATGGGCGAAACGGAACTGATGGATCTCACACGCCGCGATGGCATTGCGAACTGGCGGCTGGCTCTGGCGCGCTGGGTCGAGTCGAGGCGCGTTCAGGGTTGGATCGTCGCGCTGATTCTGGCCAACGCCGTGATTCTCGGATTGGAAACCTCGCCATCGATCATGGCGGGCTGGGGAAACCTGCTGGTGACCTTGGATCGTCTCTGCCTTGCGGTGTTCGTGATCGAGATTGTTTTGAAGGTGGCGGCCTATCAGCGGCATTTCTGGCGCAGCGGATGGAACGTTTTCGACGTCCTGGTGGTTGCCGTCGCGCTGGTTCCCGGGGCGGGACCGTGGGCGGTGCTTCGATCACTGCGGGTGCTGCGGGTCTTGAGGTTGCTCACCGTGATCCCCGCTCTGCGCAAGGTGGTGGCCGCATTTCTCCACTCCATTCCGGGACTTGCAGGCGTGGTGGCGGTGATGGCGATCTTTTTCTACACGGCGGGCGTGCTGGCCACGCGCTTGTTTGGTGGAAATTATCCGGACTGGTTCGGCAGTCTGGGCAAGAGCCTCTACACGCTGTTCCAAGTCATGACGCTTGAGAGTTGGTCGATGGGCATCGTGCGGCCGGTGATGGAAAGCCATCCGTGGGCATGGGCCTTTTTCGTGCCTTTCATCGTGATAGCCACCTTCACCATCCTGAACCTGTTCATCGGCATCATCGTCTCGACGATGCAGGAGCTTTCGGTCCTGCCGGATCCCCATCATCCGGAGCCTGAAATCGCGGTCCTGCTGGAGCGCATGGAGGCGGATCTCAGGATTCTCCGAGCCACCGTGGACCGTCTGCGCGGTCCTGAGGATCCCGGCGGGAGCAAATAAAACCGCGGCGGATTTGTCTTTTCGCGACCGGGTCCTGCCTCCATCTTCGGCCGCAATGACCGATAAACCGAAACTTGTGGTGGATGATCCCTGGTTGGAGCCGCACCAAGCTGCCATCGAGCGGCGGATGCGGCGCTTTTCCGATGAACTTGCGGCCATTGAAAACCATGCGCGCACGCTCGCCGCGCACGCCACCGGCCACAAGCATGCGGGCATTCATTTCAGTTCCGCCTCCAACGAGTGGACGGCTCGCGAGTGGGCACCTGCGGCCCGGGCCGTCTCACTGATCGGTGATTTCAATGGATGGAACCGCGAGTCCCATCCGCTTGAGGCATTTCCTAACGGCGTCTGGCAACTCAAGCTGCCCGCCGACGCGCTCGCCCATGGCCAGAAGGTGAAACTGCACGTCATCGGTGCGGACGGTTCCCGGCGTGACCGCATCCCGGCCTGCATCCGCCGCGCGGTGCAGGATCCGACAACGCATGATTACAGCGGCCAGATCTGGAATCCGCCGCAGTCCTATGTTTGGAAACACGAATTCGATCCCGCGTCCATCGGCGCGCCTTTGATTTACGAAAGCCATGTCGGCATGGGCGGTGAGGAGCCGCGGGTGCATACCTATCGCGAGTTCGCGGAAGCCGTGTTGCCGCGCATCGCCAGGGCCGGCTACAACACGGTGCAACTCATGGCCGTGCAGGAACATCCGTATTACGGATCCTTCGGCTATCACGTCTCGTCGTTCTTCGCGCCGTGCTCGCGTTTCGGCACGCCGGAGGATTTGAAATACCTCATCGACACCGCCCACGGCCTCGGCCTCGCGGTGCTGCTCGACATCGTGCACTCGCACGCGGTGAAGAACCTTGCCGAGGGACTCAACGACTTTGACGGCTCCGGTCACCAGTATTTCCACGGCGGCGAGCGCGGCGATCATCCGGGATGGGACTCGAAGTGTTTTGATTACGGCCGTGTCGAGGTGCGCCAGTTCCTGCTCTCCAACGTGCGTTATTGGCTGGAGGAATTTCGTTTCGACGGCTTCCGTTTCGACGGTGTTACCTCGATGCTCTATCACTCGCGCGGCAACAAGGCCTTTGGAAGTTATGACGATTACTTCGGTGCGGACGCGGACGAGGATGCGATCCTGTATCTCCAACTCGCCGCCAAACTCATCGAGGAGGTGAAACCGGGGGCCATCGCCATCGCCGAGGACATGTCCGGCATGCCGGGCCTCTGCCGCCCGCTCGAAGAAGGCGGCGTCGGCTTCACCCACCGTCTGGCGATGGGCATTCCGGATTACTGGATCAAACTTCTCAAGCACAGCCGCGACGAGGAATGGAATCTCGACGAACTCTGGGGCGTGCTCGCCAACCGCCGCCATGGCGAGGCCACCATCGCCTATGCCGAGAGTCACGACCAGGCGCTCGTCGGCGACAAGACGCTCGCGTTCTGGCTGATGGACAAGGAGATGTACTGGCACATGGCCAAGGACGATCCGCATCCGGTCATCGAGCGCGGCATCGCCCTGCACAAACTCATCCGCCTCGTCACCCTGGTGTTGGGCGGCGAGGGCTGGCTCAATTTCATGGGCAACGAATTCGGCCATCCCGAATGGCTCGATTTCCCGCGGGAGGGCAATGGCTGGTCCTACCATTACTGCCGCCGACAGTGGTCGCTGGTGGACAATCCGGATTTAAAATACCACTGGCTGGCCGATTTCGACCGCGAACTGATCGGCTTTGTGCGCAGGAGCAATCTGCTGGCAATGCCGCCCGCTCAGGTCCTCTACATCGATCACGGCCCGAAAATCCTCGTCGCCGAACGCGGGAATTTCATCTTCGTCTTCAATTTCTCGGTCGGCGATTCGGTCTTCGGCTATCCGATCCGCGTGCCGGGCGGGGAGACGCGCGAGTTGTTGCTGGATACCGACGACATCGACTTCGGCGGTCACGGCCGGATTGATCCGGCCGCTCATTACCCGGTGGATGCGGAGGGGATCATGAAGGTTTACACCCCGTCACGCAGCGGGCTGGTGTTTGCGAAAATGCCGCAAGGGACGCCGGCCTAGCGCGTCCGGCGTCACGGCTGCCAGCCTTGTCTCAGGACCATGGCCCCACACGCAAAACACCCGGCCGCGACAGGGCGGACGGGCGTTACTGAAAGAGCAGGCAAAGCGCCTGCGCTCAATCGACTTTCGGCTTGCCCACGCGGCGCACCGCGCCGAATCGCTTCTGGAATTTGTCGATCCGGCCTTCGGTGTCCACGAACTGCTTCTGTCCGGTAAAGAACGGATGGGAGTCGGAGGTGATACCGATCGAAATCACATTGTGTTCGACGCCGTCGATGACTTCCTTCCTGTCGGAGGATTTCGTCGAGCGGGAAACAAAACGGGTGCCGGTGGTCA
>JBGSUP010000463.1:0-14105 GCA_041753485.1 Akkermansiaceae bacterium | reverse complement strand
CCCGCGCCGCGCGTGAATCCATTCCATCCATGGAAAAAACAACAGCATCGCCGCCACCGCCACCGCCAACCGGTAAAACCATGGAAACTCCGCCGTCTGGCAGACGCCCGCCAACCACTCCAGCGGACCATTCGTCGTCTTGCCTTGGGAAACCTCCGCCAGCGCCTTGCCCGCATTGTAGAACACGGGCGACATCCACGCGCCCAGCCATACCGCCGCCACGGCATACAGCCAGACCTTCCAAACATCGCCCGTGGCATCGTTTCGCATGTCCGGCATCCTCTCAGGAACAGCCGCCAATGGAAAGCTCCGGGTTGTGATTTTGCATTGGTGCATGCCCGTCGCATCGGATAGACCTCCTGCATGATCCGCACCGAACCGGTTGGTCACATCCGCTGCCAGTGGGGCGAAGCGCCGATCTGGTGGCGGGCGGCGCTGTATTACGTCGATCTCGAAGGCCGCCGTGTCCACCGTTATGACCCGGCGGACGGCACGGAGAAATCCTGGGATGTCGGCCAGCGTGTCGGCACCGTGGTGCCCCGCGAGAACGACGGCCTCGTCATTGCCGGCGATCACGGGTTCTCGTTTCTCGATGCGCAAACCGGCACCCTCACCCCCATCGCCGATCCCGAGCAAGACCAGCCCGACAACCGGTTCAACGACGGCAAATGCTCGCCCGATGGCCGGTTTTTCGCCGGCACCATCAGCCTCACGAAAAAAACCGGCAGCGCGAAACTCTACCGCCTCGATCCCGATCTCAGCGTCCATGAGGCCTTCGGCCCGGTCACCAACTCCAATGGCATCGCCTGGTCCGCCGATGGCAAAACCGTCTATTACATCGACACCCCACGGCAGGAAGTGCTCGCCTTCGACTACGAGGACGGGTGCCTGACAAGACTCCGCAGCGTGATTTCCACCGGCCACATCGACGCCTCGCCGGACGGCATGACCATCGATGCCGATGGCAACCTGTGGATCGCCTTCTGCCACGGCGGTTGCGTCTCGTGTTTTGATCCGGCCAACGGCAACGAGCTTCACCGCATCGCCCTGCCCTGCCTGGAAACCACCGCCTGCGCCTTCGGCGGCCCGGATCTGGCGGACCTTTTTGTCACCACCGGCATACACAAGACCGCCAGGGAAGAACACGCCGGCCGCCTCTTCGCCATCCGCGGCCTCAAGGCCCGCGGCGTTCCCGCGAATGCCTTCAAGGGCTGATCTCCACCAGGGTCGTGGCTGAGACAAAGAGAAAAATCGGCACGTCTCCCGGCTACAGATCCTGCGTGCGGCCGCACGCAGGATCTGTAAGTCTTGATCGGATTGGCGGCTCCGGGCAAGGGTGGGCCGTGCCGATCATTCTCGCCTCCGCCTCGCCCCGCCGCCGTGAATTGCTGGAACGCGCGGGAGTGAGCTTTGAAGTCGTCGTTTCCCCGGCGGAGGAGATCCATGACGCGTCGATATTACCGGAGCGGCTGTGCGAAATGAACGCGGCACTGAAGGCGGCGGAGGTGGCGGCACGGCGGCCGGAGGCCACGGTGATCGGCGCGGACACGCTGGTGTTCATCGAGGGCGTGCCGCTGGGCAAACCCGTGGATCTGGATGAGGCGCGTGGCATGTTGCGGCGGCTTGCAGGCCGCATGCACCGGGTCTGCACCGGCGTGTGCGTGATCTTTCCCGGCGGGCAAATGAAACGGTTTCACGGCACCACCGAGGTTGATTTCCTGCCGCTCGACGAGGCCGGGATCGACGCGTATTTCGAGCTCGTGAATCCACTAGACAAGGCCGGGGCCTACGCCATCCAGGAGCATGGCGAGCGCATCATTTCCGGCATCCGGGGGAGCTTTGACAACGTGATGGGCCTGCCGGTGGAAATGGTGCTGGAAGCCCTGCAATCGCCGGACTGAGCGCTTCGGACGGCACCCGCAATTCGCGATTCTTGCGGCTTGCCGCGCTGGGGATTGGCTCCTAGATTCCCCCCCACCATGCGCGGAAACGCCCGTCGCAACGATCTTTTTCTAAATCCAATGAGCGCCAAGAAATCCGAGAAATCCCACACCGGCCACGATCACGACAAGGTGCACCAGCCGCCGAAGGAGTTTTCTGGAAAAGCCCGGATTGCCTCGCTGGCGGCCTACAAGAAGCGTTACAAGGCGTCGATCGCCAAGCCCGAGGAGTTCTGGGCGAAGGAGGCGAGGGAGCTCGTTTGGCGCAAAAAGTGGTCGAAGGTGCTCGAGTGGAAAGCGCCCTTCGCCAAGTGGTTCGATGGTGGCAGGCTCAATGT
Source organism: Akkermansiaceae bacterium (assembly GCA_041753485.1). Classification (GTDB taxonomy): domain Bacteria; phylum Verrucomicrobiota; class Verrucomicrobiia; order Verrucomicrobiales; family Akkermansiaceae; genus Luteolibacter. Next base: position 11,827 of record JBGSUP010000463.1, on the reverse strand, counting down.
CTGCGAAAATTGTGTGGACCGCCATGCCGATGGCCCGCGCCGCAACAAGGCGGCCATCATCTGGGAGGGCGAACCCGGCGACAAGCGCACCCTCACCTACGGCCAGCTCCAGCGCGAAGTCTGCCGATTCGCCAATGTGCTTGAAACAAAAGGTGTCAAAGCCGGCGACCGCGTGCTGATTTACATGCCGATGATTCCGGAAGCGGCCATCGCCATGCTCGCCTGCGCACGCATCGGCGCGGTGCACAACGTGGTCTTCGGCGGATTCGCCGCAGAGGCCATTGTCGATCGCCTGGAGGATTCCGGAGCCACCACCGTCATCACTGCGGACGGCGGCTGGCGGCGCGGCAAGATCGTGGCGCTCAAGCCGGTGGTCGATGAGGCGCTGGCGAAATACAAGCACGTGCGGCGCGTGATCGTGGTCAAGCGCTGCGGCAACGACGTGGCCATGGAGGGCAACCGCGATGCGTGGTGGCACGAGGAAGTCGCGCTGGTTTCCGCGAAACACAAAGCCAGGGCTTTCGATTCCGAGCACCCGTTGTTCGTGCTCTACACTTCCGGCTCCACCGGAAAACCCAAGGGCATCCTCCACACTTCCGGTGGTTATCTAACGGGCACTTATGCCACCTGCAAATACATCTTCGACATGCGCGACGAGGATGTTTACTGGTGCACGGCGGATGTTGGCTGGATCACCGGCCACTCCTACATCGTCTATGGCCCGCTGGCGAACGGCGTGACCCAGGTGATGTATGAAGGCGCGCCGAATCACCCGGATTTCGGCCGTTTCTGGCAAATGATCGAGGAATACGGCGTGTCCATTTTCTACACCGCGCCCACCGCCATCCGCGCTTTCATCAAGGCGGGCGATCACTTCCCGGCGGCGGCCGATCTGTCTTCGCTGCGCCTGTTAGGCTCGGTTGGCGAGCCGATCAACCCGGAGGCCTGGAACTGGTATCACAAGCACATCGGCGGCGGCAAATGCCCGATCGTCGATACCTGGTGGCAGACCGAGACCGGTGCGATCCTCATTTCGCCGATGCCCGGCGCCACCCCGTGCAAGGCAGGCACCGCGACGATGCCTTTCTTCGGCATTGATGCCGCGGTGCTCGACGATGCCGGCAAGGAGTGCAAACCCGACCAGGACGGCCGCCTGGTGATCCGCAAGCCCTGGCCATCGATGCTCCGCACGATATACGGCGACAAGGACCGCTACGCGAAAACCTACTGGTCCGACTATCCCGGCCTTTACACCGCCGGCGATGGCGCGCGGCGCGACAAGGACGGCAATTTCTGGATCATCGGCCGGCTGGACGACGTGCTCAATGTTTCCGGCCACCGGCTTGGCACCGCCGAAATCGAAAGCGCGCTCGTCTCCCATCCGGCGGTCGCCGAGGCCGCGGTGGTTGGCAGGCCCGATGAAATGAAAGGTCAGGCGGTCGCCGCCTTCGTCACCCTGAGGGGGAATTTCGCCGAGTCCGAGGAGCTGCGCGCGGAGCTGCGCAACCACGTTGGCAAGGTGATCGGCGCCATCGCCAAGCCCGACGACCTCCATTTCGCTTCCGGCTTGCCCAAGACCCGCTCGGGCAAGATCATGCGGCGTCTGCTCAAGGAACTCGTTTCCACCGGCACGGTTTCCGGCAACATCACCACGTTGGAGGATTTCTCGGTGATTGAGAGCCTGCAGCGGAAAATCTCGCAGTAATCCCCCCCATGACCCCCTCCCGCTACTTTGCCGCCCGCGTCGCGCAGGCCTTCGGCTACATTCGCAGAAGCCAGCGCATGGCGGATGCAGCGAGCGAAATGCACCTGCTGCGCGAGGCCGAGGCCTATCTCGGCGCGGTCATCTGGGAAAAAGTCGAGAACATCGAGCAGCTCTCCGTCGAGTATTGGAACCTGCGCAAGCTCATCAAGGACCTTGACGAGGTCCAAGCCAGGCTCGCCGCCTGTCAGGAGAAACTCGACCGCGCCCATGAGGAGCGCGCCACCATCATCAACAGCACTCCAGAGATCAACCAGGAACTGCACGACAGGCGCGTCTCCCTGCTCACCAAACTCGAGGACCTCGCCCATCAGCGGGATCAAATCGTCGCCGACGCCCGCGAAGTCCGCAGATCCTATGTCGGCCTCAAGATGAAACTTGAAGTGCTCACCCTCGAAAGCGGCGCGACATCCGCCACACCGGAGGAAATCGACAGGATCAAAGCCAACCTGATGGATCTCAAAGCCAGGTTCACCGAGCTGAAAAAGGAACGCATCCGGATTGGCACGCTGATCGAAGAAGGGGATGCCAAGGTCGATGAGGTGGACGATCTCCTCAAGGAGGAGAGGCGGAATCGCCGGGTGCAGGCCTCCGAGGCCTTCCAGGTGATCGGCGATGGCAACAAGGAGCTTTCGATCCTGCGTGCCGAGAGCGGCCTGCTCGATACCCGGATGCGGCAGTTGTATGCCGAGATCGGCCGTTATGTGAGCCGCCATGCGAGCCAAGATCCCGCCTGCGCGGCCGCGGCGGCATCCCATCAGGGGCTCGTCGATGTGATGCGCGCACTGCGCCGCTCGGTCGCGCTCAATCACCGGCTGGCGGGATATTCCTGAGCCGTTTCCCGGCGCTTCCTCAGTAGGGCTTGAGGAACCCCTCGCTTGCCAGGCGTTTCATTTCTTCCTCATCGATGGAGTTCTTCCGGAGAAACGCCTCCGCGGCCGGTGGATCCATCGCCCCCCAGATGCCGTGACGGGCATTGTGCCACAGAATGAAACTCCGCTCCTTGGATGGGGGCAGGTATTCGGCGAGCCATTGGGTCGGCTCGGGGTGTCCATCCACACCACGCTCGCCAAGTCCGCGGAGACCTTTGGCCACACCGATTTTTTCCTCGTCGCTTAGATTCAGCGCTACGATCCAATCGGCGGATTTCCGCCATGACATGTTCCGCTTTGAGACATTCCGAAACAAGGTTGAGAACGCGGTTTCCATCGCGGCCGGATCGTCTCGCAGGCTACTGCGGAGGCTTTGAAACCGGCGGGTGCATTCCTCGTCGGAATCCGTCTCCTCCAAAATGCGGCGCAGTGGTTCGACGCGTGAAGCGACCGGCAGCCGGGGAATGATTTCGAGCACCAACTCAGGCTCGCTCTCCGCGACTTTGACCAGGATGTCCGTTGCAGGAAAGCCGCTTTCCGAGTCACCCTTGTCCGCTACTGCCACCAGTCCGTTCAGACCTGCCGTCGGGTCATGTTCGCAGAGACGGCGGATCGCATAGGAGATCATCGGTCCTGAAATATCCCAGTTCTGATAGAACTTGCCGATCCGCTCGCCGCAATTCCGAAGATAGTCCAGCGCGGCTTCCGGATGGCGGTCCGCCATGGCGATGAGACAGACGTTGATCTGCTCGCACTTCTGCAGGTTGTCGCGGCCATTGCCCAATCTGGGATCGTTCGAAGTCGCGATGAGGCGGATGAGTTCTTTCTGGCCTGCGAGATCGAGCTTCAACATCGCCTGGAAGGCCTCGCGGTTTTCCATGACCGCTTGGGGTCCAAAGCTCACACTCCGCTTCTTGACTAGGGAAAGAACCGTTTCGAACACCTCCGCGGCGCTCAACGTGGCTTCTCTCTGCCGGTACTTGCTGCGGTAATCGGTGGCTGACTCGTCCGGACTTGTTCGTGCCATGCGAACCGGAACCTTCGTGGCGGAGATGCGTTGCTCCAGTTCCGCGATGCGGTAATTCTGACGCTTGCCGAAGATAAGGGCGGCGATGCAGAGGATGATGCAGGCAAGGGCGGTCTTCATCGATTGTATCGTTTGTTGATGCGGGCCGCGATCGCCTGGACTTCCTCGGAGTCGGCGGCAGCGGCGGAGATCTGATCAAGGGTTTCCAAATCGATTCCCAGGTGGGGTTTTTGCTCCAAGGCACCGAGAAAACCCGCGACGGCGTCGTCGGTGAGGCCGGATGTCTCACGTTCCGTCAGGATTTTGGTAATCATGTCCGTGGTCCGGGACCACGAGCTGATCACTTGCGCAAGTGTTTCGCCAACCTGTCGATCCGCATTTCCTGGAGTTTGAGTTTCCAGCCATGTTTTGAACGTGACGATCTCCGACCTTAGCTTGTGGATGGATTCCCTGGATGCCGGTTCAAAGTGGCTAGCGCCCGCCTGACGGATGATTCCACTCACTTCCAGTTCCGTGAAGTCGTAGCGTTCGAGAAGCGCCTCCGCCTGCGCATACGGCTTCGACTTATCCCAAGCGACCGTATGGACACCGTTCAAATACCCGATGGCCTTTACCGCCTCTTGTTCCGACAATAATGAGCGGGCGACTTCGATGTAGCCGCTCGCGTCCTTGCGAAGTGAGGGTTCGACACTACTCACGAATTGATTCAAAAACATATCCAGCAAATCGCTTGGAACTGGGCGCAGTATTGCAATCGCCTGCTTCGGATCGCTGAGGATGAACCCGTAGGATAGAAAATGGCGGAGTTCGGTCTCGCGCCAACCTGCATGGCTTCCCTCTGGCACGGGAATCGAACGGATCGTATCGAGGTTTTTCTCGAACCATGCCATAGCGGCATGGGGGTTCATTTCGGAATGATTCCGCAGGATTCCATTCATCAGATCCGACAAGCGATAGCTCTTGCCACGATAGGGATCGGGAATCTGTTTCAAAAGAACGTCGAGCGCGAGTTCCGGATCACGTTTCGCGAGGGGATCAAATACATGACCGGTGATCGTTTCCTTATCATCAAAGGACAAGGAGCTGGCAACCATTTCAAGGGCCAGCGCGATCAGTTCATCGTTGGACAGGCTTTCCACATGATCGACGGCGCTGACGTAGCGCGGGACGTCGGATTCCCTAGCGTTGAGATCGCGGGCGAGGCGTTGGAGATAGGAAACATGCGAGTGCCCGCTTGAACCCGCGGAGCGCGAACGCGGCGAGAGTTCCGCGAGAGGCACGGTGTCGGCTATGCGGGCTTCGAGTTTCCCTATCCGGGTCTGCTGCCAGGCGAGCGGCACACCGCAGAGCAGAACGGTGGCGGAGAGGGCGGCGATGGTGGTTTTTTTCACGGCGAATACGGTGGTGGTGGTTTTGCCGATGGATGCGCCGAGCACTGGTGCGAGAAGCACCGGCGAGGCTTTTGTCATCTCGGTGGTGAGGCCGGCGGTGAGCGCGCCGATGGTGAGAGCAATGCCTTTGCGACCGAGAACTTGCTGGAGTTTTTCCAAGGCGCGGCGCGATTGTTTCTGCACCGCGGCGGCCGGCCGGCCGACACGCCGGGCGATCTCGGAAAAGGTCAGCTCGTTGACAAAATGCAGCAGCAACACATGTCGGTCGGACTCGGGCAGTGAATCGATGGCGGCATCGAGATGCGGCAGCGCGTCGTGCCATGCGGAGTCACCGGAATCGGGCGGATCGATAGGTGCGTTCATGAGGGCCTCCTTTCTGCGGACATGCCGGGATTCGCTGCGAAGCACGGCCTTGGCCTCAAGCAAGGTGGCGTGATGCAGCCACGACGGCAGCGGTGCATCGCTGCGGGCGACTTGCGCCGCCTTCTTTGCCAGGCTCACGAAAACCCGTTGGGAAACGTCCTGCGCTAGCGAAGGATCTCCCAACGATCGCTGCGCCGTGTGGAACACGAGGCCGGAATAACGATCGACCAGAATGCGGAACGGCGCATTCCCGCCGCTGGCAGCGTAACGTCCCAAAAGCTCCCGATCTGATTCCGAATCCTGCATTTCCACTCCATTACTGCCACTACCCACGGCAATCGGACAAGTTTTTGCACGAAAGGAAGCTCCTTGCTTTCCGACATGTCGCGGTATAGACGTTTTTTATGGCCGATACCTACAACATCAAGGAAGCCCAGGCCGGTTTGCCGAGGCTGTGCAGATCGGGCAAACGCTTCGTGATCGCCAATCGCAACACGCCTGTCATGGTCGCCATGCCGGTGGATGATTTCGAGGCGCTCATGGAAACACTGGATGTTCTGGGTGACCCGGCGGCGATGGACGCACTGGGACTGGCTTTGTCGGGCAAGGGGACTTACCAGAAACTCAACCTCGATGATCCGGATTTCGGCCTCTGAGCAGGTGGCCGCCTGGCTCACCGCCCTGCCACCGGCAACCAAGCGTCGTATCCGCCTGGCGCTTCGCGGATTATGCCGCGGCAAGGGCGATATCAAGGGCCTGCAAGGACCACTCGAGGGATTCTGCCGCCTGCGCGTGGGAGGCATCCGGATCATTTACAGACAGGTGTCCGCCCGCGAAATCCATCTGGACTATGCCCAGACGCGGGACGTGGTGTATGAGATTTTCGAGCGTTTGTTGCAGGAACGGAAGAAGCCGTAGGAAGATGCCTCAGCCCCGCATCTGCCCGTTTCCTCTGACGCGGTATTGATAACTCGTGAGTTCCCTCAGCCCCATCGGGCCGCGGGCGTGGAGCTTGTCGGTGGAGATGCCGATCTCGGCGCCGAAGCCGAATTCGCCGCCGTCGGCGAAGCGGTTGGAGACGTTGTGGAAAACGCAGGCGGAATCGACCGTGTGCAGGAAACGCTCCGCGGCGATCTCATCGGCGGTGACGATGACGTCGGTGTGGTGCGAGCCGTAGCGGTTGATGTGGTTCACTGCTTCGTCGAGAGAACCGACGATCTTGATCGATAGGATGAGATCCAAATATTCGGTGCTCCAGTCCTCTTCAGTGGCGGGAATTACATGATGGCAGGGACCGTCCTCCGGGCGGTCCGTGAGAATGGGGAGCGAATGCCCGGCCATGGATTGATTGGAGTGCGTATCATGGGCACGCTCATTCTCCGCACATTCGCCGGACGGCTGCGGAGAGCCGTCCCTGCCATTTTTCGGATCGCATGCCAGGATCTTCACGGTTTCATCGCAGCCACGGAGTTCCACTCCCTTCCCGCGCAGCGCGGCGGCGGCTTTGGGAAGAAACTCCTTCGCGATGTCGCGGTGGACCAACAAAGTTTCCAAGGCGTTGCAGACGCCGCATTTCTGGGTCTTTGCATTCACTGTTAGGGAAACGGCCATGTCGATGTCCGCGGCCTTGTCCACGAAGAGATGGCAGATGCCGTCGTAGTGCTTGATGACGGGCATGCGGGCGAGCGAGACGACGGTTTCGATGAGGCCCTTGCCGCCGCGCGGGATGATGAGGTCGAGCCATTGGTCCATGCCAGCCAGCACCGCGACGCTCTCGCGATCGGTGAAGGGGATGAGCTGGATGGAATGCTCGGGCGCACCGGCGGAGGCCAGGGCTGTGGCGATGGCGCGGTTTGAGTGGATGGCCTCGCTGCCACCGCGCAGGATGGTGGCGTTGCCGGTTTTGAAACAAAGCACGGCGGCCTCCGCGGTGACGTTCGGGCGGCTTTCGTAAATGATGCCGATGGTGCCGATGGGCACGCGTACTTGCTCGATCTCGATTCCGTTCGGGCGCGTCCACTTGTCCATAACCTGGCCCACGGGATCCGGCAACGTGGCGACCTGATCGATGCCGGCGGCCATCGCTTCGATGCGGGCCTCATCGAGGCGCAGGCGGTCGAGCATCGCGGCGGACAGGCCTTTTTCCACCCCGGCGGCCAGATCCAGATCGTTCGCTTCCAACAAGGCCGGCGCGCTCTTGCGGATAGCGGCGGCCATGGCGCGCAGGATCGCGTTTTTCTCATCGGACGTGAGCCGGGCGAGCTGATAGGCCGCGGCGCGTGCCTGACGGCCCATTTGGTGGATGATTTCCTGAATTTCTGACATGGAATCGTGTGGCGGATGCTAGCCGGGCATGGCGCGGACTCAAGGGGCAATTGGCATGATGGAACCCCGCAGAATATGCTCGTCAGGCGGCGCGCGATCGGCGGAAATCGGGCCCGTGATCCACCCGACCGCCATCGTCTCGCCGCTTGCGAAAATCGGAAACAACGTCCGCATCGGGCCTTTCTGCGTGGTGGGCGCGAATGTGGAGCTCGGCGATGACTGCGTGCTGCACTCGCATGTGGTGCTGGAGGGCCACGCGGAAATCGGCCGCGGCAACGAGTTTTTTCCGTTCACTTCCATTGGCGGAAAGACCCAGGACCTCAAGTATCAGGGTGAGCCGACGCGCCTCGAAGTCGGCAACCACAACGTGTTCCGGGAAAACTGCACGGTGCACCGCGGTACCCACGAATCACTGCCGACGCGGATTGGTTCACACAATCTGCTGCTTTGTTATTCGCATGTGGCGCACGATTGCCAGCTCGGCGATCACATCATCCTCTCCAACTCGGTCGGGCTGGCCGGCCACATCGTGGTCGAGGATCACGCCATCGTCTCGGGCTTCGCCGCCGTCCACCAGTTCTGCCGGATCGGCAAGCACGCGATCATCGGCGGTTTGTCAAAGGTGGTGCAGGATGTGCCGCCATTCATGATTGTGGATGGAAACCCGGCCATCACCCGCGGCCTCAACATGGTGGGCCTCCAGCGTCGCGGCTTTCCCGAGGAGGACATCAAGGCGCTCAAGTCCGCCTACAAAAAACTCTTTCTTAAAAAGGACGGCAATCTCGCCAACTCGATCAGCTCGCTCAAGGCGACCCACGCGGCGGACACTCCGCAGGTGGCGCACCTGATCCATTTCATCGAAAGCTCGGAGCGCGGGGTGACGCGGTGAGCGCCGGGATCATGGCTCCGGGGTTGCATGGCATCTCTGATCCGCCTAGTTTGCACGCATGATTGAAGTCCTCCTCAGTTTCGGGCCCGGGCGTCGTCCTGTGAGCGAGGCCTTGAGTCGTTCCCTGGCACGGGAGCGGCAGGCTGCCACCGGCTTTACCCCACTGGAATGAAGCTCCTGCTCGTCGGTTACGGTTATCTTGGCCGGGAAGTCGCCCGCGTGTTCCGCGAGGGCGGGTGGGAGGTTGCGACGGTCTCGCTCTCCGGCGGCGAAGGATCGCTCGCCTGCGATGTGGGGGATCGCGATGCCGTGCGATCGCTGCTGGAAGCTGACTTCATCGTCCACTGCGCGGCTTCCGGTCACGGCGGCGCGGCGGCCTATCAGCATGTGCATGTGATCGGCTGCCGGAATCTAACCGAACAGTTTCCCGGAATACCCGTGCTTTTCACCTCGAGCACGTCGGTTTACGCGCAAACCGATGGTTCCATTGTCACCGAAGAGAGTCCCGCGATCCCGGATCGGGAGACCGGACGCCTGCTGCTGGAGGCGGAAAAGATCACGCTCGCGGCGGGAGGCATCGTCACGCGCTTGTCCGGCATTTACGGTCCCGGCCGCAGCGTGATCCTAAAAAAGTTTCTGGCCGGTGAGGCGGTCATCGAGGAGGATGGCCGGCGTTTCCTCAACCAAATCCACCGCGATGACGCCGCCCGGGCGATTCTCCATCTCGCGATCTCCGGGGCCACCGGGGTTTTCAACGTCAGCGACTCCATGCCGCTGTCCCAACTCGGCTGTTATCGCGTTCTGAGCCGGATTTTCAACCGCCCGCTGCCACCCTCCGGCCCGCGCGACCTGACTCGCAAGCGCGGCTGGACCCACAAGCAGGTGTCCAATGCCAAACTCCGCGCCACCAACTGGCAGCCGGAATTTCCCTGCTTTTCGGATGCTGCGGAGTGCATCGCGGCAACGCTCTGAGGCCGATCCGCCCGGGCATTTTCACCGAGTCTGTGGATTGTCTTTGCCATTGCCGCCGATTTTTGTAATTCCCCGGCCCAGAAACCGTTAAGATTTCCGTATCATCGGATGGTTTCCAACGTCTTCCCGCCTTATCGGATGTTCACGGATCGCAAGCAGATCATTCGCCTCACCTGGAAGCGTTTCCGCAGCGCCATCCGGATGCTTGTGAAATCGGAACAGGGGCCCAAGGCGCTGGTTTTCGCCGGGACCCTGGTGCTTCTGATGGTTGCGATCAATGGCTTGAACGTCGTCAACAGCTACGTCGGCAGGGATTTCATGTCGGCAATCGAGAGCAAGAACCTGACGACTTTCCAACTGCAGGCGCTGCTTTATGCCGGAGTTTTCCTCCTCTCCACGGTGGTCAGCGTTTTCTACCGCTTCACCGAGGAACGCCTCGGCATCCTGTGGCGGGAGCAACTGACCTGGCGGCTGACGGAAGCCTACCTCAGCGAGCGGACCTATTACCGCCTGGATTCAACCACCGGCGTCGCCAACCCCGACCAGCGGATCAGCGAGGACGTCAAGGCCTTCACCACCACCACCTTGTCGTTTCTCTTGCTGATCCTCAACGGCACCCTCACCGCCATCTCATTTTCCGGCGTTCTCTGGACGATCAGTCCCTTTCTTTTCACCGTGGCGGTGGTCTATGCGGTGTGCGGCTCGGCGATGACCGTGGTCTTGGGAAAACCGCTGATCCGCCTGAACTACCATCAATTCGACATGGAGGCGAATTTCCGCGCCGATCTCATCCATGTGCGGGAAAACTCGGAGTCCATCGCTCTGGCGCACCGCGAGGGTCGATTCAAGACGCGCTTGAGAAAGCGCCTCGATGCCCTGACCGGCAATTTCCGCCGCCTCATCCGGATCAATCGCAATCTGGGATTCTTCACCAACGGCTATAACTATTTCATCCAGATCATTCCGGCGCTCATCATTGCTCCGAAGTTCATTTTCGGCGAAGTGGAGTTCGGGGTGATCACCCAGTCCACCATGGCTTTTGCCACCCTGCTTGGCGCCTTCTCGCTCATCGTCACCCAGTTCCAGTCGATCTCGGCTTTCACCGCAGTCACCGCAAGGCTGCACCTGCTGAGCGACGCGATCGAAAAAGCCCACCACACCCAAATCTGCGCGATCCATGTGGAGGAGACTCCCGACCGTGTCCGCTACGAAAACGTCACCCTGCTCTCGGCCGATCGCTCGCGGGTGCTGCTGGAGGATCTGACTCTCGAAATCCCGCGCGGTTCACGCCTGCTGGTCACGGCCGCGGACGACGCGCCCAAGCTCGCCATGTTCCGGGCGACGGCGGGAGTGTGGGAGTGCGGGGCTGGCCGGATCTTGAGGCCCGGCTTGGATGACACCCTGTTCCTGCCGGAGAGGCCCTATCTGCCGCCCGGCCCCCTGCGCGACGTCCTGCTCAGAACCGGCAGGGAAACCTTGACGCCCGATCCCGAAGTCCACGCGGTTTTGTATGGTCTCGGGCTGCATGATGCCGTGACCCGCGTCGGCGGACTTGATGCCGACATGGATTGGGATGATGTCTTTTCAATTGGCGAACAGCACATGTTGTCGGTCGCCCGGATTCTGCTGGCGCATCCGGCCTTCGTGTTCCTCGACCGTCCGGGCAGTTCGCTACCAAAGTCACAGATCTCCACCATTCTCGGCATTCTCTCGGAAAAGGGGATTGGAGTGGTCGTTCTGGCCAAGAACGGCGAAACCGGACTGCACTTCGATTCCTGCCTCGAAATCAAGGCCGGCGGCAAATGGGAGCTGCGTTGGGAACCCGGTTCGGCGGCTTCCGGCGGGCATGACGATCTGCGGGATCTGAGTTGCTGAGCCCGGCGGAATCCCGGCGCGGCCCGCAGCTTGGCTTTGACCCGCCGCCGGTTTCGGGCTATGGGCCACGGCCTTCCCATGAAGGAGCAAATCCCAGTCATTCAATCCGAGGCACTTGCACAGATCGCAAAGGCCGCCGACGAGCGCTCGCTCGAAGAGACACGCGTCGCCGTGCTCGGCAAAAAAGGCAACTTCACCCTCGCCGCCGCCGGCATGAAGGACGTGCCGAAGGAGGATAAAGCCGAAGTCGGCCAACTCCTCAACGCCGCCCGCAATGCCATCACCGCCGCGCTTGAGGAAAAACAAGCCGCTCTCCAGGACATCGCCGATCGCGCCGCGCTCGCCGGCATC
>JBGSUP010000462.1:0-1865 GCA_041753485.1 Akkermansiaceae bacterium | reverse complement strand
CCTTGAGCGATGCGTTTCCCGAGTTGCCGATCTTCGCTGCGGCGCTCGACCGCTGCCTCAACGAGCGCGGCTACATCCTGCCGGGACTGGGCGATGCCGGCGACCGGATGTTCGGCACCGGGATTTGAATTTCCTCCGGATTTCCGCGGATCCGGGCTGGCCATCAAGGCCCGGCGGCTCCAAACTCCGCGTGACGGATGAACTTGAGGTCGCTTTTTCTACTTATCCTGCTCGCCACCCAGTCCGCCCTGCCGGGGCGGGGTGAGGGTTTGCGGATGCGGCTTGGCGATGACGCACTCGCCGCCGGACTGTGGGAAATAGCGGCCCTGCATTTCGACGAATGCCTCAACGATCCATCGCTCAAGCCGACGGACCGATCCCGGGTGGCCATCCGCCTCGCCGAGGCGTGGCTCCGCGATGGCAAGGCGGCCGAGGCGCTGGCCTTGCTCGGGGAATCGTTCGTCTCCGGCCACCCTGAAGCGCCGTTCTGGAAGGGCCAGGCACTTTCCGCGCTCGGACGCTTCGGAGAGGCGGCCGACGTTCTTGCTCCGCTGCTGGATGATGCAGCCGCCCCGTGGCGCACCGAAACCGCGTTTACCCTTAAAAACCTCCAGCTGGCGCTCGGCAAGCCGGATGCCGCATTGGAGACCTTGCGCGTCTTTGCGCTGGGTTCGGGCGAAGCCCTTGCCGCCACGGCCCGTCTGCATCAGGTGGAAATCCTGCTCGATCTCGGCCGCGTCGCCGAGGCCCGGAAAACCATGGCCACCACCGCGAGCGATTCGGGTGTCAGCTCGCTGGCCGCATTTCTGGAAGGCCATTTGCTCCTCGCCGAAGGTCGGCCATCCGAAGCTGCCGCAGCCTTCCAAACCCTTGTCGATCAGCCTCAGGGACAATCCCTCCACCGCCATCATTCGGCGGCCGTGGGCCTGGCCGATGCACTCCTTGCCCAAAAGAATTCCGAGGCGGCCTCGGCCTTGTTGCTCGCCTTCATTCAAGAGCATCCGGATTCCCCGCAACTTGACGCGCTGTTTCACCGCTTGCGCAGCGCACTTCCTGACAAGCCTGCCGCGACGGATCCAATTCTCGAGCGCCTGGCAGGGTGGATCACGCCGCCCGAACTGCCCGCCACCGGCCTCATCGCGGCGGTGAATTCGTCCGCCGCCGCCGCATGGCCCGAAGTCACAGCCACCGATGAGTTGCTCGCGCAGTCCCTCTTCACCCGTGCGCTCGGGCTCCAAAGCGCGGGATCTCCCGACGCATTGGCCGAGGCGCGGCACCTGCTCACCCGGCTCCGCTTGGAATTCCCGGATCACCCACTCTCGGACCGCGCCTTGTTTGAAATCGCCCGCAAGGCGCTTGCCGAGGGGGCCGGGAATCGCGCGTTAGGCGTGCTGACCACCCTCAAGGAAAGCGCCAGATCCCGGAATCTGCGTGGCCGGGCCGCCTTTCTCGAGGCCGAGAACGCGTTTTACCGTGGCGACAAGGAACCAGCCGCCCGCTTGTTTCAAGAGGCCGCCCAATTGTTGTCCGAAAACGAGGCCAAGTCCGCCCGTTTCAATGCCGCCCTCCTCCAACTCGCCGGCCCCGGCACGCCCGTGCTCCAGACCGATGCGCCGGAGGACCGCCCGCTCGCTGCCGATCTGATGCTCGAGCGTGCCCTCTCTCAGGATGATCCGGCTGGAAAGCGTGCGGCCATCGAGGAATTCCTGATTCAGCACCCGGACCATCCGCGGGCACCGGAAGCCCGCATCGCCGCCGCCGAGGCCGCCCTGGTGGGTTCCGTTCCCGATCTTTCCTTCGCCCGCGCCCAAGTGGAAACCCTCGCCGCTGAACCCGAAAAATCCGCCGCCCTCAACGCTTCCCGC
>JBGSUP010000461.1:0-14019 GCA_041753485.1 Akkermansiaceae bacterium | reverse complement strand
GCGGACCGGCGGGCCGCTGCCGACGAGCAGCCAGCGCTCTTCGAGCTTTGCCCAGTCGCCGCCGATGTGGCCGGGATCGATGGCGAGATGCAGGCCGTCGAGTGGCTTGTCGGGCGGCGCGGGCGGCAGTTCGGCGGTGGTTTTCCAATTTCGTGGGGTGGGTTTCGCGAGGCCGGGCGCTGCGAAGCGGAGATGGAAGAGATCATCGCCTGAGCCACGGATGCGTGCCTCGTGATCGTCGATTTCGATAAAGTTCCGCCACGCGCCGCCGGTGACGAAAACCGTGGTGAGCAGGCGCTCGAAATCCGCGCGGCTGATGGTTTCCTGGAAGACTTCGAGTTGCGACCAATCGGGCAATTCCCCGAGCACCGAGAGCGCGGGCGGGATGATTTGGGGTTTCACAGGCTTCGAAGGCGGGACCTTCTTCGTCGCAAGGAAAATCCCCACTGGCAGGAGGAGTGCGAGCGAGACCAGCAATGGCAGAGCGTGTTTGAGCAGCGGGGACATTCAGGCAATGGATTGTCGGCGGGCGGAAGGCCCGCGCAACAAGCAAGTCCAGGGCGGTGCATGGTTGCGGCTCGGCAGTCAGTCCGGGTCGATCACCACCCTGCCGCCGAGCGAGAGGATGCGGGCGTTGCCTTTGGCGGCTTCGGCCTCGGGGATGTTGCCGTCGCGGACATACATCTGCGAGAGACTGGTCCAGGCGAGCAGGTCGTTGGGCTTGAGGGTCACGGCTTGCAGGCCGCAGCCGATGGCTTCCTTGATGTTCCCGGTTTTCAAGAGCGCCATGCCCAACGCGTGCCAGCCATCGAAAAACGCGGGATCGAGTTTCACGCAACGCCGGTAAAGTTCGATGGCCCGATCAAGTTCGCCGAGGGCGAGGTGGCCGTTGGCGTCGTCGAAGAAATCCTGGAGACCGGGAGATTCGGGCATGAGTGGGGTGGGGGACGGCAGGCGGTGATCACCGCCATCTTCAGCGCTGCTTGTAGAGTTGCTCGACCTTGGCCGCCTCGACGCGGTCGGCAATCCAGCCCATGAAACCATACAATTCGTTTTGGCGGGTGCCGCTGGCGACTTCGCTGTCAAGTTTGGCGGCGGTGACCTGCGTTTTTTCGACCTCGCGGCTGGCAACGTGGACGATGAACGCGCGGTCGGCCTCGGTGATCACTTCGCCCAAGCTGCCGGGATCGACGTTGCGGGCGCTTTCGAACAGGTTTTTGGGTTCGGACGCGGCGTCCGGGCGGTAGTCGGCGGTGACCTTGGTGAACTCGCGGGTCTCCTGGATGCCCGCCTCCTTGGCGGCATCGGCGAAGGATTTGCCGGCGGCGAGGGCTTCCTTGATTTTTGCGGCCGCCTCATTGGCCGCGGTTTTGAGGGCTTCGGCGGCCTTTTCGGCGATGTATTGGGCGCGGGCCTCGTCCTTGGCCTCCTCGTAGGTTTTCGGACGGGATTTTTCCTCGCCATCGAGGCGGGCGACGAGCCACTGGTTTTCGCCCACGGCGATGGGTTGGGAGAGCTTGGAGACCGGATCGGAGGTGGGTTCGATGCGGAAAAGCTCATCCACGGCCTTGCCGCCGCGGCTGGAAGAACGCAGCATGAGAGCGAGCTCTGCGGGCGGGGTGGCCTGCGCGAACAATCCGGTGGTTTTCACTTCCCAGCCGTTGGCCTTGGCGAGGTCTTCGAAACCGGCACCCTTTTGTTCTTCGAGCTGGAAGGTGAATTCATCGACCTTGGCATCGATCTCGATTTGTTTCTTGCGGCGGGTCTCGGCGAGTTCGGCAGCCTTTTTGGCCTTTTCATCGGCCTTTTTCTTTTCGGCTGCCTTTTTTTCCTCATCGCTGGCAGCGGCCTCGGCGAGGGTTTCGGGAGCATCGGCCTGATCGGCGGCATCGTCCGCAGGCATGTCCGGCGTGGCGATGATGTAGCTGAACTTGCGCAGTGGTGCGGTGGTGAAGGCGTCCTGGATGGTTTCCCAATAAGCCTTGATCTCCTCCTCGGTGGGCTGGATGGAGGCTTCGTAGGAGTCGATGTCGAGGCGGGCAAGGCTGCCTGCGATCCGCTGGTTTTCGAGGGCTAGGACTTGGGCGGCGATGTCGCGGTTCACGCCGAGGCCGGAGCCGACGATGGCATTGATTTTTTTTGCGGCCAGCGCGTCGGATGCGAGGTCGCGGAGGTCGGCTTCGGTCATGCCGAGGCGGCCGAGGCCTTTTTCAATGAAGCGGTTGTAGTTTTCCTGGTCGAACTTGCCATCGGGTCCGGCGAAGGCGCGCATCTTGCGCAGGTAATCCGAAATCTCCTCCTCGCCCGGATGGATGCCGAATTCCTCCATGGCCTGGCGCAGGATCATGCGGCCGACGAAGAATTTCTCCACAACATCGTCCTGGCTGGTGGCACCGGTGGAGAGGCTCATGATGAATTGATAGAGATCGAAATCACCCGCGCGGGCGAGGCCGGAGGCGACCTCGACGGCACCACTGCCGAGGTTTTGGAGCTCTTTGTCGCTGTAAATGCGGCCATCGATTTTGAGGATTCCCTGCCCGCCGACACCGCCGCGAAAGAGGTCGTCCTTGATGCCGATGACGAGGGAAAAGACGACAAGGGCCATGAAGAAGATGATGAGGCCGGTGTATTTGCGGATGTTTTCGATCATGAAACGTGGGCTGTGCGGGTTCTGCGAACGCGGGGAGTTAAGAGGGCTGTCGGCCGCTCATCAATGGTAATTCTCGGGGGCCGGCGCGGACTTTCCGGGAATGTGCCGGAATTTTGGCGGAATCCGGCTTGCCCGCAGGCTGGAATGCGGGTTCCTTGGGGTTCAAGATGAATTTCCGTTGGATCAACTCGCTGCTATGGGGGAATTCCGTGGATCTGGCCTGGATGTGGGGATTGGGACTGTTTTTCAGCGTCCAGATGACCTTCATGTTCGGGCTACAGGGGCTGCTGCTGTTTGCCATCCCGAATGCGCTGGGGCTGATGGGTTTCGGTTTCCTGACGCAGATCGTGGCGCGACGGCATGCGGGCGGGCAGGAATCCCTGGCGCGGTTTTTCGACAAATTCTCGAAGCCCTTCCGTTTGATTTTCTATCTCTATCAGGTCGTCGCGCTCACGCTGACGGTATTTGCCCTGACGCGATATCTGTTCGCGCCGCTGGAGCTGGTCTCCGGGCCGATGACGGCGCTTTACCTGTGCATGGTGGTGTTCGTGGTGCTGGCGGCCGGCTGTTTGTTTGGCGAGGAATTCGGCATCCAGCGCATCAAATTCGGCCACGGAATCCTCGGCGGCCTGTTGCTCGCCTGCGTGGCGGCGGTGCTCTTCAGTCTCAAGCCACTGGTGCCTGAAAACCTGCAATGGGGCGCGGCACTGCCCAAGGCATGGACAGGCCCGGACCTGTTCGCCTACGCGATTCCGCTGCTGGTCGGCTTGTTCGTGGGACCGTGGCTGGACCTCCAGCACTGGCAGCGGGCGATCCAGATCCACCGGGAAAACACCTCGATCCGGACGAGTTATGTTTTTGGCGGTTTGATCTTCTTCCTGCTGTTGCTGTTCCACGGCTGCCTCGCGGCCTGGGTGATGAGTAAGGGCGGCGTGGACAGCTACGGCAAAAACGGTCTTGATGGATTCCGCTACGCCCATGAGTTGGTCGTGCAATATATCGGCCGCCTGGATGCCGGCTCCAAAGGCCTGCTGCCGGTCGCTTATTTCTCGTTTCTCGGGATCTGCGCGCTGACCACGCTGGACAGCGGCTATGTGGCGCTCAAATGGTTTTTAGGCGCGAACCTCGGCAAGAGCCAGAACGTGCTGCTCGGCATGCTGCCGAAACGCCTGCTGGAGTCGCCGATTCCGACCTTTCTGCTGGTGGGTGCCATCACCCTGGGCGGGCTGTGGGCGAGGCTGGAGTTGGAATACTTCATGGTGTTTTACGCTTCGTTTTTCGTCGGTTATGCCTCGCTGGCGATCGCGCGTTGTTTCGTGCCAAACTCGCAGCAGCCGCTGCCGCAGATCCGGATGTTCTCGCTGGCCAGTATTTCGCTGGTGATTTTCGCTTTCGGTTACTTCACGGACGCCAGCTTCCTGCTGCTGCTCGGCTCGCTGCTGCCCCTGATCTACGTGGTCTGGCTGGTCGTCAACACCGACCTGTTGCGGGTCGTCACCGAACGGGCGGGCGAGGTGATCGAGGCGGCATCCGGGATTCCAGCGATCAAGGCGATCACCAGGACCGCCCACGTGGTCACCGGCTCGGAAGTCGTCGCGCCCGCGCCGCAGGACGTCCATGCGCTGGGCGGCCACTTCGAGGGCAAGTGGTTCGTTTACTCATTCATCGCCACCTATCAGGACACCAACTCGGTGGGCAACGTCTATTTCGGCATGTATGGCCTCTTCGTGGGGAAAACGCGCGAGCTTTTCTTCAATGCGGTGATGCCGGACTTCGACCTCAAGACCACGAAGTTCTACATCCTGACGCGCTCGTTCGAGCACAAGTTCGTGCGTGAGGCTCGCGAGTTCGATGTCATCACGGTGAAAATCCGGGTGGCGGACTTCAACCGCAAGTTCTGCACGCTTGAGCACCAGATCTTCGGCTCGGACAACGAGTTGTTAGGCAAGGGCAGGCAGAGCCTGTTGTTCGTCTCATCCAAGGACTACAGCCTGCTGGACATCCCGGGCGAGGTTTACACCGCCTTCATGCCGCATGTTTGAGGCGAGTCACGGCCTCTCCAGCACTTCGCGCGGAACGCCGCGCAGTTCGAAGACCTTGACGATGGTGTCTTCGATCAGGTTGTTAGGACACGAGGCCCCGGCGGTGATGCCCACGGTGACCTGCCGATCGGGCTGGAGCCACTTCACGTGAGCGGTGGTGATCTCCTCGCCGCGATGCAGGTCGTAGTGGGTGATTTCCTCGAGCGAGCGGATGCAGGATGAGTCCCGGATGAAAAAGGTCGGCACCTGCGGTTCCGCGATCTCCACGAGATGCGCGGTGTTGGAACTGTTGTAGCCGCCGACGACGAGCAGCAGGTCCATCGGCTTTTTCAGCATCTCGAACAACGCGTCCTGGCGCTCCTGGGTTGCGCCGCAGATCGTATCGAAAAAATGGAACGAGGTGGCGTCGCCATCGCGATCGGTGATCGCCTGGCGGATGCGGCGCTGGATTTCCTCGGTCTCGCTTTTGAGCATCGTGGTCTGGTTGGCGACGCCGACTTTTCCGAGGTGCAGATCCGGATCGAATCCCGGCGAGTGGCTGTCCTTGAAGCGGGTGAGAAACTCCCGGCGGTTGCCCCGGTGGCGGATGTAGCCGCAGAGGTAATCGACATCCTCAAGCGTGAGCACCACCAGGTAGTGGCCGCCGCCATCCACACCGAGGGCGCGCGAGGCGGTGGCGCGGGTTTCCTCGTGGTCGGACTTGCCATGGATGATCGAGGTCACGCCGTCGGCCGCATAGCCGCGGACACGCCGCCAGACTTTCATGACTTCGCCGCATGTGGTGTCCACCACGGCACAACCCTTTTTCCTGACCTTGTCCATGAACCCGGTGGGTGCCCCGAAGGCCGGAACGATCACCACGTCCTCCTCGGTCAAATGCTCGTAATCGCCGCCAAGTTCCTGCCACGGCAGCGAAACGATGCCCATCTCGCGGAGGTGGCCGTTGACGTCGGGATTGTGGATGATTTCGCCGATGAGGAAAATCCGTTGGTCGGGAAACACCCGGCGCGAGGCGTAGGCGAGGTCGATGGCGCGCTCCACCCCGTAGCAGAAGCCGAACTGCTCGGCGAGCAGCAGGGTGGTGTTGCCGATGGTGAGTTTGCCGCCGCGGTCGCGCAGTTTCTCGACGATGGAGGAATGGAAATGCACGGCGACCTCCGCGGCCACGAGTTCCATCACGTCCGGCCGGCGGAGATTCACCCGGGGGCGCTTGGGATCGGCTGGCGTGTCGCTCATCGGCGGCGGATATAGTCCGGTTTTCGGCGTCAACCAAATCATTTTCACGGCAGCCACCGGACAAAACCTTGTAAACCCGGGAGTCCGGCATAACATTTGCAATGAAGAATCCTCGCATCAACCCGCGCGAGGGGTCGGCCCCGCTCTTCATGAAACCCATTGTTTCCCGTCTCCTGTCCGCCATGATCCTGCTCGCCAATACGGCCTGCGGTGAGGCGATGCTCCAGTATTTCAACACTTCGTGGAACGAGATCGAGCGCAAGCTGCCGGAATTGGCTGAGGCCGGCTATGAGTCGCTCTGGCTGCCGCCGCCCACCAAGGGCAGTGGCGGACTTTCGGTGGGCTACGACCTGTGGGATCGCTTCGATCTCGGCTCCAAGGACCAGCGCGGCACCGTTGGCACCCGCTACGGCACCGAGGCCGACCTGCTCAGTCTGATGCGTGCCGCCCATCGCTTCGGA
This sequence comes from Akkermansiaceae bacterium, assembly GCA_041753485.1. GTDB lineage: Bacteria > Verrucomicrobiota > Verrucomicrobiia > Verrucomicrobiales > Akkermansiaceae > Luteolibacter. The sequence continues at coordinate 7,630 of JBGSUP010000461.1, read as the reverse complement.
ATCCGGGTTTATTTCGACAACATCATGAACCACAACGCGTTCGATATCCCTGGATTCAACGAATCCACGCCGATCGACGTGTATCCGGGATTCGTTCCGGAGGACTTTCACCTCCGTGTGACCGAGGAGGGTTTTTACCGGAAATGGGACAACACCCGCAGTTGGAATGATGCCTGGCAGGTGCAGAATCTCGGATTGTCCGACTTGATCGATATTGCCCAGGAACCCGGTGAGTGGAATAACAATTTCGGCCGCAACGAGGGGGATCGGATTAGGAAAATCCGCTTTTTACGCCACCCGCAGAACCCGGAATATTATTGCTACAAACCGAACGCCCCGGGCCAAAAACATTCTGCCGGCGAGGGCCAATACGTGGGTTTCGGCCCGGCCAACGGCCTTACTTCCGCGTTCCTTGCGGCGAATTCGGATTTCTACTCGGAACTCGTGGAGGACCTTCTCCACCGCGCGGTGCGCTGGAAAATCGACCGCACTGGTGCCGACGGCCTGCGTCTCGATGCGGTCAAGCACACGCAGGAGGATTTTTTCGGCGCCAGTGGCGCGGGCAAGGATGCAAGCACCTACGGCTACACCGGCCAGGCCCAGGCGCAGTTCAACTTGTCCCGTGGCTTCATCGATTGGGACGACCACCGCGATACGGTTTTCGACAGCGAGAAACCGCGCAACGACGCCATGATGTTCGGCGAGCACCTCGGCCAGCCGCCGGGCTACGGCGGCTACATTGACCGTGGCATGCGACTGGTGGACAACGATCTGCGCAACAATTTAAACAACCTGCTGGGAAATCCCTCGGCCGGCTTGCAAGGCTACGATGCGCCCGGCTCCGGTGGCTTTCCTCCGGGCATCGCGGTCATGCATGCGCAGAGTCATGACAGCGACTACGCGGCGCGGCGCGAACTCCAACATGCACTATATTTCACCCGCGCCGGTCTGCCGCTTGTTTACACCGATGGAAACTATCAGGCGGAGACTCTCAGCCAAAGCGGTGGGGCCTTCCCGCGCCACTCAAACACCGCCTTCCTCGGCCAGTTCGGCGACATGCGCCTTCCCAACCTGATGCAGTTGCACCAGAACTTCGCGCGCGGCGACCAGAAGGGTGCATGGAACTCGGCGGACCTCGTCGCCTATGAGCGCATCGACAAGCGAACCAGTGCTTCCAACGACGCCGCCGGCGCGGTCGCTCTCGTGATGGTCAACGACAACTACTCCGGCACCCAGGGTCTGGGTCAGACCTTCACCACCAGTTTCCCGCCGGGTGCCTATCTCTGGCAGTATGCCCGCGGTGCCGCCGCCAATGGCCGCACCATGGAGGGATTTTCCATCACGCTCGGAGATGGTGGCGGCAATCGCGGCCTGATCACCGACATCGTGGGCAATCCCAACGGCGTCAAAGTGCCGCCCGGCGGATACTACATCTTCTCATGGAAAAACCCCGACCCCGCGCCGACATGGACCCAGGCAGGAGGACGGGCGATCGAGATCTATCAGAATGGCGGGGTGCCCGCGGACACGGTGACCGTCGAGCGCAAGGACGGCCCGGACGGCGACGCCGGATTCAATCCCTACGGCCTGCCGGACGACGATGCCGGCGATTTCAAATACCGTTATCCGGTTCCCCGTGTCACCGATGGTTCGGACCTCAAGTTCGTTGTGCGCGCCGACGGTTCGGCGGAAAACATCCTGTTCAAGCTCAACGGCGGCATCGACCTGAATGGCGCGGGATCGGACCCCGCCAAGCGCGACAACCCGCCGGGCCTGGCGACCGACGTGTTCCTCGGCTACGAGCAGCCTTCATTTGTCAAACGCACGCACGGCGAGAAGTTCGCCGCCGTGGACACCACTCGCAACAAACTCGGCTCCGCAGGTGCGGAAACCTATTCCAAAGTGATCGGCTCCCCGGGATTCACCATCGTCAACGGCCCTGCAAACACCAACAATTATGATAACTTGGGCGGTGACATCGCCTCGTTCCTCTATCACGACCCCGAGGACACCGTCGGCGGCGTGCCCGGCGGCGGCTGGCCCGGCGGCAACCCACCACTGCAATACACCGAAAACGCGACCACCATCTCGCTTTGGGCCAAGCCCAACGGCGTGGGCCCGGGTTTCAGAATGTTCTGCTACTACACCACGGACGGCAGCAACCCTGAGGGCGCGGGCGGCACGGGCACCGGCAGCACCCGGACCATCGAGATGAACTTCAGCCATAACCAGGACGCCAACGACTGGTGGCTCAGCGCGAATGTCCCCAGACCCGTCTCCGGCACCTTCAAATACAAGATCGGCATCTTCAAGGTGGATTCCCCCTCATGGTTCCCCGGCAATGAGGCTTCCATCTCGCGCATCGGCACGATGATGAGTGAGTTCGCCGTGGACGGTTTCAATGCCGAAACCGTGGAGTATTTCCCGCGCAACGACTACGCCCGCGTCCAGGATCCCGCCAAACCCTACGGCGAGTGGGAGTGGGACACGCAAACCGGGCTCGAGGAAGGCTTCCACGTGCTGCGCGCCCGCGCCTTCATCAAACGCATCGGCAATCTCAACCCGCTTCAGGACGGCGCGCCGATCTACAACACCTATGTGCAGACCTTCTATTATGATGCCGCAAGGCCGGAGGGTGAGATCGTCTTCCCGAACCCGGACGAAACCCTCAACCAGCAAAGCTACGGCGTGGTTGTCCGCACCGACCGCAGCGTGCGCGAGGTTTGGTATCAGATCGACGATTCGGAAAATGCCAACGATGACAGCGAGACACGGGTCCTCAATGGCAACGGCGCGGGCTTCGAACCATTCACCGACGCGAACAACAATGGCTCCCGCGATGCGGGAGAACCCTACGAAGACCTCAACGGCAACGAGGCGTGGGACGATGATCTATCCGATTCCTGGGTCAAGGCCACACCGGTGCAGGCAAATCCATCGGTCAACAGCTCTTTCCCGCTCGAATGGCGCTTCGATTACCGCAACATCCCTGCGTCAGGCGGCGCCCAGATCAAGGTGCGCCTCAAGGAGATTTCCTCCAGCGATGACAACTCGCTCGCCGATGCGGACGGCCACTACACGACGCTCATCCGCAATGTGAACACCGCTGGCCCGGTCACCCGCCTGTTCGTAGCCTATCCCCAGGCCGACGGCAACACGGTTGGCGATGACTACATCCTCAAGGCATACTTCACCAAGAACCTCGGCACCGGGGTGTCCGATGCGCAATTAATCAGTGAGTTTCTCGTTTCCATCGGCAGCACCGTCAGCGGCATCGGCACCGGTGCCGTTGCGCAGGACCGCGCCACCTATCAGATTGTCCGCGATGAGACCGCCGATTACCACGCACTCGCCTTCCCCATCCCCGCGCTTTACAACGGCAATCCGGATTTCCTGCACCACATTGGCATCACCCACACGCGCTCGAACGTCACGCTCAGCGCGACACGCGTCGTCCGCGCCGCCGTCAGCGAGAAACCCTACGTCGTCATCACCAACCCGCCCGCAGTCGGCAGCGACGGCCGCCGCTACGAAGTCGTTCTGCCCGCACTGGCCAATCCCTCGCCGGACGACCGGGCCTACAGCGTGCGCGTCAATACCGACTCCCGCGTTGAAGAGGTCGCACTGGTGCCTGAGATGGGCGGCGGCACGGTCACCTTCACCGGCATGCAGGAATCTGGCACTTCAAGAATCTGGGAGTTCCGCTGGTCGGGCCTGGATGCCGGCAGCTACCGCTTGCGCGCCGATGCCAAGCTCACGGTTGGTGGACCCGTGGCGGCCACCACCCGGCGCGATGTGAATGTCGTGATCCGCCAGTTCGTCGCGGAGAATCCGTTGGATGCAGATGATGACGACGACGGCATTCCGGATTCCGATGAACTGACACGCAAGGACCTGCCTGCAACCAACTCTGAGACATGGCTCAATGGCGACGTCCATTTCTGGCGCATCGCCGGCATGACCAACCCGGTCTCGCCCGACACCGATGACGATCTGCTGCCAGACGGCTTGGAGTCCGGCATCGCCGCCGCATTCATCGCGGGCACCAGCACTTCTGCGGATACCGATGGCGACGGCTTCCCGAACTTCATCGGCGATATCGATCCGCCGATCTTCAACACCACCGACAACTCGGGCCACCCGCGCTATGATTTCAACCGCTCGCGCACCGACCAGATTGGCGGCTCCATAACCGATCCCAACAAACCCGATACCGACAGCGACGGCCTGCGCGACAGCACCGAGGACCCCAACCGCAACGGCCGCGTGGATATCGCGTTGGTCGATTCCAATGACAACTTCGTCTCGGTCATCGCCTCGCCCACGACGGTTTACAACACGTCGCGAGTGGATCGCGCCGCACTGCCCACCAACGCCCGTTTCATGGAAACCGATCCGAACAACCCGGACACCGACGGTGATGGACTCTCGGATGGCGCGGAGGACATCAACGCAAACGGCAGAGTTGATTTGCAGGTTGTCGAATCCGAGGGCGCACCACCTGTGGAGTTCGATCTGAGCGGGCCATATGGCGCTTTGTATCTCATCGGCGGTGGAATTTCAGGGGTCAAGTCCCGTGCCATCAACCGGGTGAAAATGGACGAGGATTTTCCGCCGGATTCCTACCCGCGGATTCTCTGGCTCGAAACCGATCCGCTCGATCCTGATACCGATGGCGACGGCCTGCCGGATGACTGGGAGGTCGTCAATGGCCTCGATCCGCTGGACAATGGGGCCGTCAATCTCGGGACAGGAGGACTCGGCGATCCCAATCAAGGTGCCGGCGGCGATCCCGACGGCGACAATTTCACCAACCTCCAGGAACTCCAGAACGGCACCAAGCCGCTCATCAGCGACAGCACCGCAACCCCACCCGCCAACTCGATCGTCATTGGTCCGGGCGAGACGGTCACCCACGGGCTGGCAGTCAATGAGAACGCATTCACCGATTGGTCCCGCGAAGACATCGTTTCCTTCGATGAATTCGAGGGTGAAGGTTCCAACAATCAGGGTGGGGATGTTTTCAATGCCTACGACGGTTTCGATTCCTCGCGCGATATCATCGCCTTTTACGCCCGCGACGGCGGCGCGGATGGCAATTTTTATTTCCGATTGGACATGCAAGACCTCCGCCCACAGGCCGAGGAGGGGAATCTCGACATCTACGTAGCCATCGACACCGGCAATCCTTCCAACGGTGAATCCGCCCTGCCCGATGATGTGGATATCCTCACCAGCATGAAATGGGAGGTCGTGGTCGCCTGTTACCAGACCGACAAGGGGCGTGTTCACATCGACACCATTCCGGCGGTGAACTCCACCACGGTCAACCAGCAGCTCACCGGCGCGAATGGCGTGGTCATCCGCGATCAGAACTCGCCGGACGGTTTCGGCCGCGCTTACTTCAATCACGAGCTGGACGCCGTCGAGTTTTCGATCAGCCGCCAGGCACTGCTTGACGCCGGTTGGAACGGCTCGTCGAAGTTGAACTATCAGGTTTTCACCACCCGCGACGGCACCAACAACTCCGGGACCAACGGCCCGGGCCCGGGTGACCTCGGCGGCCGCAATGACCTTCGCGACACCATCACCGACGATTGGCTCAGCGAGGACTACTGGAGCGCGCAGGCCAACATCTCCGCCAGCGGCCGCCTCAACAACTGGCTTGGTGCCGACGGCAACGGCCTCTATCCAGACCAGCGCAAGGCCGCCAAGATGGTCTTCCTCACCCACGGCCACCAACCGGTGCTGCCCGGCGCGGAAACCCAGCGCCTCATCAACTCCGGCTTCTCCACCGGCTACCACCGCGCTGTCGACGCCCACGAGGCCTTCGCTCAACCGCTTTCACTCCACCTCACCCCCACGCTCGCCACAGCCATCCAGTGGGCTGCGGTCGATCCCGCCGCCAACAAGCCGTGGCGCGACGGACCAGCGTTCAACCAGCGCCTGGCCGGCCGCATGGCCGTCGGAAACATCGAGTTGCTCGGCACCACCTTCAGCGACCACATGATCGCTTATTTCTCCAACAGTTATAACAACGACAACACCGCACTGGCCTCCGATCTGCTCCAGCGCATCTATCAACACGCTCCGTCCACCCGGGTTTTCTGGAATCCGGAGCGGGTCGCCGATGCCACCGCCTTCCAGCGCATTGGCGCGATGGGCTACAGCCACACCTTCATCGACCAGATGCGCCACCTCTTCAAGTGGCAGGGCCGCAACACCGCGCTATCGGATGATGGCTACCGCCTCAACCGCTACCACGGCGTGACCTGCTTCGTCATCAACGACCAGGCTTCCGCCTACCGCTATCAGAACCTCGACAGCGGTTTCCCGAATCCCTGGCGCAACCTTCTCCATCGCAAGGCCCGCAGCGGCACCCAGGACCAGGTGGTCGTCATCAGCAACTGGTGGGAGGAACTCGGAAACACCGCCAGCGCCGCCGCCTACGACCGCAACCTGCGCTGGGCCGCCAACAAGCCCTGGATCCGCATCGCCACCCCGGAACAAATCGCCAATGGAGAAATCGACATCAACCGTGATGGCACCGGTGATTCCTGGTATGTCATCGACCGCGGCGCGCCAGCGCTGGCGAAGGTTGCCCAGGACTGGATCGACCACGCGACGCAGGAGAATTATGACAACTGGTATCTCGGCCAGCGCGATCGAGAGGAAGGATTGTCGGCCAAGCTCTTCAACATCCGGCCTGGCACGCCGCTTCCCCTCTCGCGGAATTTCGGCATGCAGACACTCGACGACGGCAAGCTCGCCGATCTCTCATGGGATGCGGTTTACGCCCTGAGCGGAAACTCCGGCACCTCCTCGCCCTTGTTCCTTGCCCGCGCCACCGCCCACACCGCCACCCTGCTCACCGCATTTCACGACCAGCAGAACAACGATCTGAGCAAATACAGCACCGGCGCATACACCAATCCGGACGGCAACTTCAACACGCTCGCCGCCATCTCGTCGCGCAGCCAGTCGCAGATGCGTTTCGCCGCCATTTATGCCGCAGTCGAGGCATGGGCCGCGAATCCGCCCGTCGCCGCCACTGCGCAGGCAGCGGACGTGGATCTCGACGGTGAGGATGAATACCTGCTTCAGAACGACCGCGTCTTCGCGCTTTTCGAAGCACTCGGCGGCCGCATGACCGCCGCATGGGCGCGCGATCCGAACAACGGCACGGTCTATCAGGTTTCAGGAAACTTCCTCGCTTACAGCGATGCCGACACTGAGGAGGAAGGCACGGTGAATCATGATGGCGCGGGCAATACCGGCGCGCGCCGCACCTCCTGCTTCAAGGACTGGTTTGCCGTGGGACCGGATACCGGCTATGTCAACTCGCTCTATACGGTGGCGGCCGCCGGTTCCAGTGGCTGGACTTTCACCTCGGCCGACGGAAAGATCGCCAAAACCATCTCCCTCGCCGGTCTTTCCAACCATCTCCGCGCAAGCTATCAACTCGGCGGCGGTGCCACCTCGCTCTTCGTTCGCTTCGGTCTCTCACCGCACCTCGAAGGCCTGTTGGTTGCCGGCCAGGGCCAGCTCCTCTCGCCGCCCGCCGCTGGTGGCGTGAAGTCGGTCACCAACTCCAGCTCCAGCCACAGCGTCACCACCGCGCTGCGTTATG
>JBGSUP010000460.1:0-4693 GCA_041753485.1 Akkermansiaceae bacterium | reverse complement strand
GGCCGCGGCCGTCCACCGGCAGTTCGCCATCCTCAAAACGCGGGACCGAGAGATCGCCGACTTCCAACGCGAGGCCGTTGTTTCCCTCGTAGAGCACGCCGCCCGGCAGGACCAAGCCGCCGCCGAGGCCGGTGCCGGGAGCCACGAAGAGCAGGCCGCCACTGTGTTCGGGACGATACATCCACTCGCCGAAGGCCGCCGCATTGCAATCATTGGTCATGAACACTGGCTTGCCGGTTTCTTTGGAAAATTCCCCACGGATGTCGGTGCCCACCCAGTCGTCGCCGAGGTTAGCCTTGCCCCAGACCACGCCGTTCGAGCAGGGGGCGGGCACATCGAGCCCGACTGCGGCGATTTCCTCCACGCTGATTCCGGCGTTGCCGGCCAGTCTGGCCATGGCTTCGCACAGTTGCCCGAACGTCCGCCGGTAGCCCTCCTTGACGAAGCTCGGCACTTCGATGATGCCGCCGGAGGGATCGCCCGCGCCATCGACGAGCATGCATTTGATGGTGGAGCCTCCGATATCGAGTCCGGCGAAGTGTGTTTTCATGTGGGTTGTGAGCGTGTTTTGCTGAACGCGGAGCGGTGCTTAGCAGACGGAACGTCCTGCGGCAAGCGATGAACCCGGACATATCGACAGTTGTTCACAGGATATTCGCGATCTGCCAAGATTGACCACAAACTGCGGATGCGATCATTCTCACGCCCGCTCATGGCTGATGAAACTCCCTCACCTCCCGCTTTTCCAAAAACCGCATCGCTGCAACAAGGGGCAACGGCGGTGGACGACGTCACCCGCGCCTTGCCACACGCGCTGGGGCCGGAAAAGAGCCTGTTGTCCTCGATGTTGCAGGATTCGCAGGAATACATTGGCGTGGCCATCGAGGAGAAACTCACGCCCGAGCACTTCTATCTGCCGGCACACTCTACCTTGTTCGGCTTTCTGGTCCAGTTGTTCGAGGGAGGGCGGGAAATCGAGCTGGTCTCGCTGGTGCAGCGTTTGTTAGATCGTGGCCTGCTCGACCGGGTGGGTGGCCCTGCGGCGCTGACGGATCTTTACACCTACGCGCCCAGCCCGGGGCATTTCCGGCACCACCTGCAGCACGTGAAGGACAAGCACGTGCTGCGTTCGATCATCCAGAACTCCAATGAGGCGATCGCCCAGGCTTATGACGCGCCGGACGAGGTCGCCGAGTTGTTAGATTCCGTGGAGGCGAAAATCCTCGCCATCCGCGAGGGTGCGGAAACCAACAAGGCACCCACCGTCAAGCAGTCCGTCGAGGAGGTGCTGGAGCAGTTCCAGTCGCTGATCACCGGGGAAAGGGCCGCCCAGGGGATCTCCACCGGCTTTGAGGAACTTGACCGCATGAGCAGCGGCTTGAAACCGGGCGAAATGTTCGTGGTGGCCGCCCGGCCGTCGATGGGCAAGACCTCGCTGATGATGAACATCGTCGAGCACATCTGCCTCGATCTGGGTAAGCCGGGGATGGTTTTTTCCTGTGAGATGAGCGCCTTTCAACTGGTGCAGCGGCTGGTATTCTCCCGCGCGAAATTCGCCATGAGCCAGATTTCACGCGGCTACACGCCGAACAAGGGCGAGCTCCAGCGCATCCAGCGCTCCGCCATGGAAACCACCGCGTCCAAGCTGTTCATCGACGACACGGCGGGCATTTCGATCAACGAGCTCCGTGCCAAGGCCCGGCGCAAGAAGCGCGACGAGGACATCCAGTTCATCGCCATCGACTATTTGCAGTTGATGAAATCCCGCACCAGGCAGGCGGAGAACTCGCGCGAGCGGGAAATCGCGGAAATCTCCGCCGGCATCAAGGGCCTGGCCAAGGAACTCAGCCTGCCGATCCTGATTCTCGCCCAGCTCAACCGCGGCCCGGAAAGCCGCACCGGCAAGAGCCTTGGCGTGCCGCGCATGTCCGATCTCCGCGAGTCCGGTGCCATCGAGCAGGATGCCGACCTGGTGGGACTGCTCTACCGGTCCGCCTACTATGCCGAAGATGCAGAGGAAAAGGAGGCGGAGGCCGGCAAAGCCGAGCTGGTGCTGGCCAAGAACCGCAACGGCGAGACCGGGCACATTCCGCTGACCTTCATCGCCGAACTCATGCGCTTTGAGAGCGGCCCTCCCGCGCGGGATGCCGGGTGAGCATGGAGCAAGAGCTGCTTCGGCGCGGATCAAAGTTTCCGCACTTATTCCCCGCTCTCCGCCTTGCGCTCCACGCTCTTGAAAAGCCGGAACAGATCACTCTCCGAGGTGAGGATCACGGTGGTGTCCTTGCCGAGGGTTTTCTGATAGGTCTCGAGGGTCTTGGTGAATTGATAGAAATCCGCCGCGCCCGGGCTGGAGCTGTAGGCGGCGGCGTAAATGCCGGTGGCCTCGGCGTCCGCCCTGCCCTTGATCTCCTGCTCCTTGCGGTAGGCGCCGGACTCGATGGAGAGCAGATCACGCTCCTTGCGGCCGATGATTTTCGCCGCCTCACCCGCGCCTTCGGAGCGGAAGCGCTCCGCGATCTGCAGCCGCTCGGATGACATGCGGGAGTAAATTTTCTCGATCACCCCGGACTTGTAGTTGATGCGCTTGAAGCGGACGTCGAGCAGTTCGATTCCCAAGTCCCTGACCCTGGGCCGTGCGGCCTGGAGGATCTGGTCGGTGAGGATGCCACGTCCGAAGCGGATGGGGGGCAACAGGCCGAGATTGGAGTTTTCGATCACGAGCGCCTCATCGCGTTCCGGTTTGCGGTCCCGATCGCCGCGGATCAACTCGATGAGGTCGTGTTTGGCGATGACGTCGCGGGTGGCGCTGCCGATGATGTTGTTGAGGCGGGAGAGCGCGCTGCGTTCGTCGCGGAGTTTTTCGAAGTAAGTCTTGGGATCGGTGATGCGCCAGCGGGCGAAGTTGTCCACGGTGATGTAGAGCTTGTCGCGCGTGGGCATGTCGGTGGCGGGTCCGTCCCATTCGAGGATGCGTTTCTCGATGCGGTTGACCTTTTGGATGAAGGGCATTTTGAACCGCAGGCCGGCCTGGTTCTTGCCCGAGTAGGCATTGATCGGATCGCCCACGGGTTTTCCAAACTCGGTGATGAAGACCTGCTCGGTCTCGCTTACGGTGTAGGCGCTGCTGGAAATGACGATGACGGCGGCACCGAGCAGCAGGAGAGTGACGAGTGATTTCATGGAGATGGAGTTTCTTGGGATCACTTGTTGAGATTCATCAGTGGCAGGAACTGCTTGGCGTCCTCGTCGAGGATGATCTTGGGGCCGAGTTTCGGCAGCACCTCGTTCATGGTTTCCAGATAGAGGCGTTGTTTGGTGATTGCGGGGGCCTTGTCGTATTGGGCTAACAATTCCTTGAAGCGGACGACGTCCCCCTCGGCCTGGTTGATGCGCTGGACGGCGAAACCCTCGGCACCGGAGATGCGTTGATCCGCCAGACCCTTGGCCCTGGGAATGACGCGGTTGTATTCGCCGTTGGCTTCATTGATCAACTGGGAGCGTTCCTGCTGGGCACGGTTCACCTCTTCAAACGACCGCTGCACCGGGCCGGGCGGGTGGACGTTCATGAGTTGGATCTGCTCGGCCGCCACGCCGATGGTGAGATTTTCGAGGATGGCTTTCAGGCGTAGGAGCGAGTCCGCTTCGATTTCGTTGCGGCCGATGGTGAGGACTTCGTCCACGGTGCGGTCGCCGATGACCTGGCAGACGACGCTCTCGGTGAGATCCCGCAGGGTGGACCCGGGATTGCGGAAGTTGAAAAGGTATTGTTTGGGATCGGTGATGCTGTATTGAAGCACCCACTCGACATTGACCGCGTTGAGATCGCCGGTGACCATGTCGCGTTCCTTGTCCGGTTCGTCGCTGATCTGGTCGGGGTTGGTGGCTCCCGGGCTGCCGAAGCCAAACTCCAGTTTTAGCTGGCGGCGGACCGGCACGATGGTGGCCGTGTCGATCCCATAGGGAAGCTTGAGATGCAGGCCCGGAGTCGCGGTTTGCTGGTATTTTCCGAAACGTTGAACGACGGCTACGGATTCGGGGCTGACGGTGTAGAACGATGACAAGGCACCATAGATCAGAATGACGGCCAGGGGAACGAGGATGAGCCAGCGCGGGGTGAACCGAATCTGGGAGCCACCAATGGTGACGGTGCGTTGGATGGGTGGGGGTTTCATGGGCGTTCGGTGAGACAGGGTGACTGCGTGGATGGCATTCCGGAGCGCAAGTTAGCGGGTCATGGATGAAATGAAACCCGAAACGCAAAGTTCCCAGCGGGTTTGGCCGACTCGGGCCGCGCCGCCGGCGGGGCTTTGGGGCACGATGCGGGGTAAATCGATGAACCGGGATTTCGAACTTAGCCGGAACTTGCCATTGCGGGGAGGCGGCGGATTTCATTAGCCTCGCGGGATGAAGAACAAAATCATCGGGTTTGTGGGTGTCGGACGGATGGGCGCGAACATGGCCCGGCGGCTGGCGGATTTGGGATACCGGATCGGTGCGGTTTATGATCCCCACGAGTCGCTGGCGGCTTCGCTGGCGATTGAACTCAACAGCTTTGCGGTGCAGACCCTGCCGGAGGTCACAGCCGCATGTGATGTGATTTTCACGGTGGTGACCGATGACGGGGCGATGCACGGGATTTTCCATGAGCAAGGCGAGTCCCTGCTCACTGGTGCCGCCGGGCGGGTGTTCA
>JBGSUP010000459.1:0-3094 GCA_041753485.1 Akkermansiaceae bacterium | reverse complement strand
AGCGAGCAGCCGCCGTATCCGGAGTTTTTCAATCACCGGATCGCCCGGGCGATTCAGGGCTTGCAGCCAGCGCCCGCCGCAGCGGAGAGCCGCGGGTTTTCCTGGCGCTCGTTGTTCATGCCGCTGGCGGCATGTGCGGGCATGGTCGCCGCGTTCTGGCTGGGTGGGAAAAACCAGCCCGGCATGCCTGAAGTCGATGTCACGGGAGCTCCCAGGGCGATTCCGGTGGAGCCGATCCTCTACACGCCGGAGAAGGGGGTGAAAGCCGAATGGTTTGCGAGCATGAGTGCATCGGCCACCGTGATCGTGCTCAACGGGGTGGAGGCGATTCCTGATTCCACGGACTTTTCAGAAACCGCTTTCCTGCAACAAGCGCGGGAAATCGACTCGACGGCGGACCTCGGTTCCGAACAGCAACCCGGCGGACAATGAAGCGGCGCGCATGGCTCCTGGCATTTTTGGCCCCCGCGCTCGCAGGGGTGTCCTCCGCCGTGGAAGACCCGGGCCAGGCAAAAATCGGCTTGGTCACGGTGACGGTGTATCACGCGACCAATGGCGATCCCGGCGCGGCTGGCGAAAAAGCGTTGCCGGTGACGAAGGAAACCGCCGATCGGCTGCGCGGGGAGGTGAAGCTGCGCTTCAACCACTACCGGCTCCTCGGGCAGGACACCCAGCCGGTGCTCAGGAGCTACGAAAGCTGGGCGCAACCGCTCAAGCCCTCGCATGAGGTGCTGGTCCGCTTCGAGGCCCAGGGCCGACCCACCAAACAATCCGCCCTGCTCGATTTGGAACTCTGGCTGGGCCGCAAAAAAATCGTCAAGACCGACGCGCGCCTGGAAGGCGACAAGCCCTTGTTCATGCTCGGCCCGGAATGGCGCGGCGGGCGCTTGATTATCGCCGTCGCGCTTGCGGCGCAGCCGAAACCCGGATCATGATCCACTCCATGACGAGCTTCACCTGCGGAATCGGAATCGCCATCATGGCGGTGGCGCACGCGGCGGCTTTGGATTTCCCGCAACCGCTCAAGGAGGTCCACGCGCCGACGGATGCCAAAACAGTCACTGCGGATTTTGAGTTCACCAATCGCGGCGACAAGCCGGTGCGGGTGGTGAAATACGACGCCGCCTGCTCCTGCATGGCGGTGAAAATCAAGGACGCCAAGCTGCGCTACCTGCCCGGCGAATCGGGGCTCGTCCGGGCGGACTTCGAGGTGGGAAACTTCTCCGGCACCGTGGACAAGGTGGTGGCCATCTGGCTCGATGACGACCCTGCGGATAAACCCTCCGTCAGCCTGACGGTGCGGGTTCACATTCCCGTGCTCGTCAGCGTGGAACCCAAGACCTTGAAGTGGGAACTCCACGGCGCGATCAGCCCGCAGACCATCCGGATCACGATCAACGATCCAACGCCAATCCGGGTGACTTCCGTGAGCTCCTCGTCCCCCACGTTTTCCCCCACACTGAAGACCATCGAGGAGGGGAAAATCTATGAACTGGTCGTGACGCCCACCGCGATCGACATGCCCAGCCTCGGCATTTTGCGGATGGAAACGGATTCTGCCATGGAAAGGCACCGGATCCAGCAGGCCTTCGCTGTAATCCGCAAACCGACACCCGGCGAAGCCGCCGCGAAACCGTGAACGCATGGGTTCAACTGGCGGCCATCTCCGCCGTCGCGCTCACCGCCGCAGGCGGCACCTGGCTGATCAAAGGCCCGCCGCAGCGCACGCTGGCATGCGATCCCGCCAGCCTGAAACCCGATGAGGTCTGCCTTGAGCAAATCCCCGCCGCGGCGGAGGTCGTGTGGGTCGATGCCCGCCCACGCGCCGAGTGGCGCAAGAACGGAGTGGAAGGCTCGCTGTTGTGGAATCTGGATCCCTCCGAGGATGCGCAGGCCTTTGAAGCGGAGGTGGCGGTTAGGGTCGCCGTCACGCCACGAGTCATCGTTTATTGCGGGGACGAAAACTGCGGTGTGAGCCGGCAAATCGCCGGACGAATCCGCGACCTGGGCATGGGTGCCGAGGTTTCCGTGCTGCACGGCGGATGGCGTGCCTTGAACGAGGCCGGGCGCGTCAGGAGTTCCAGTCGAAATCCGTGATGGCCTGCGCCTCAAGGAAGGGATGGGCCGGATCGTCCTCGAAGTTCCAGCGCAACACCACCGTGCAGGCTTTTGAATTGCCATAACCCAGCGGGTGGTTGCCCTCTTCCAACATCCCGCCGATCTCCGATTGCCGGGCGAAATAGGCACGCGCGATCTCCTTGCGGTTGTCACAAGCCAGCAGCTTGAGCGTCATTTTCCGCCCGCGATCCGGGATGTTCGGATCGGTGCAGGAGGCCACGGCATAAACGACGACCTGGAACGCTTCCGCACGCGCCACGGGGGCGGCGGCATAGGCGGCCAGACGACCGCCGAAGGTGTCGAGAAACGGGTCGGCCATGACCTTCGGCGGGTTGGTGCCACGGGTCCGGACGAGCACGGTTTGGGCTTGGACGGGCTTGTCATCCGGCCCGAACTCGACGGTGTAATAACAGTCAAGCCGGTGATCGGTCTTGTCGGACTCGCGGAATTCCGGCAGCCATTTCCGGACCGGTGGCAGCGCGGCGGCAAGGCAGCCCAGGGCAAGCTTGGCCTCGGGAGTCTTGCTCTCGATGAGCGGCAGTCGTTCGGCGAGCGATGTCGCGGCGAGAAACTGTTCGAGCACGGCGTCGGAGTCTTTCCAAGGCGAAATCGGTTCAAGTCCCGTGGTGAATTCCACTGGCGGCCCGATCACGGGTGCCTGTTCGGCGGAGGCACCACGCGGCATGGGCGGCGCGATTCCCGGCGCATTTCCGGAGTGCCTCTGGGAGCCGGCTGATCGCGCTGTCGCGCCAGCCGGGGAAGGGGAGTCTTGTTGCTTGAAGACGGTAAGAACCCCGTAAACTAGGGAGAAGGAGACGACCAAAAACAGCGCAAGTCCCGTGAAGCGGGCAAGGCGCGGGTCACGGTGAAGCCACCGCCGGGGTTTGGCATCGGGAACAGTGCCGCGAGGCTCTGCGAGCTGCCCGGCTTCCGGCAGCGTGGGTGCGGCGGCCTCATCCAGACACCGGCTTGGCAA
>JBGSUP010000458.1:0-7138 GCA_041753485.1 Akkermansiaceae bacterium | reverse complement strand
GAGGCAAAATCCCGCTTGATGCAGCTGCGGGAGCCGCCTGTGGCGACGGCGAGGCGCCTCGCCGTCCCGGCTGCAGTGGTGCTTGGACTGCTGTTGGCGGCCTTCGCTGTCAGCTTCCGGGTGAACTGGCGTGCCCGCCATCGACTGCCGGAATTCGATGTTGAACCACGGCTTGGCGGTGCCCACGCAGCGGGGGTGGGGGCGGTGATTTCGTTTGCCAGCGCGGCGCTGCCGCCGGCATCGCAACGCGACCAGGTGCCGGATTACCTGCGCCGGGTGTGAGCTGGGTTGGCCGGATCAAACATCCATCTCGCCTTCGAACACAAAATCCGCCGGACCCGTGAGCGTGACGTTTTTGAACGACTGCCCGGATTTTTCGAAGCCGATTTCCAGGGTGTCGCCGCCGGCGACGACCACTTGGATCGGCGAAGGGGCACCGGTGAGAAGGTGGTGGATGAGCGCGCAGGCGACCATGCCGGTGCCGCAAGCGAGTGTTTCGTCCTCCACTCCGCGTTCGTAGGTGCGGATTTCGATGTGGCCGGGGGCCAGCACCGTGGCGAAGTTCGCATTGGTGCCGGCCGGGGCGAATGCCGGGTGCTGGCGGATGGCGCGGCCGTGGGTGAAGACATCGAGTCCCTCGAACGCCTCGCCGCCCGGGACGAAGGCCACCACATGCGGGACGCCGGTATTGACGAAATGCAGCGGGGCATCCAAGCCGGGCACGCTGGCTCCGGTGTCGAGCTTGAGATCCTTCGGCTCGGACATGGCGATCCGGACGTTTTCCCCCACCATCTCGGCGGCGAGCGTGCCGGCGATGGTTTCGAAGGTCACGCGGTCCGGGGTTTCCTCGGTCAGGTGGGAGGCGAAGCGTCCGAAGCAGCGCGCGCCGTTGCCGCACATCTCGGCTTCGCCGCCATCGGCATTGTAATAGCGGAACTTGAAGTCGGCACCGTGTTCGGCGGGTTCCACGGCGAGCAGGCCGTCCGCGCCAATGCCGCGGTGGCGATCACAGAGCGCCTCGATGGTGGCGGTGTCGAGCTGGATCGAGAGGTCGCGGTTGTCGATGACGATGAAGTCATTGCCGGCGCCGTTCATTTTGTAAAAGTGGAGAAGCATGGGGAAATTTTGCGGAGCACGGATGGATAGCGTTGCCTGGGTCCGACCGCAAGCGCGGCGACTGGCAAAGATTGACCTTTGGCTTGCGCCGATCGGGAATTTTCACAAGTCTTCAGGCCCGATCGTCATGCTGGCGCCCGGGTTCCGAACAGTTTGATGGGATTGCTACGCCTTCATGCCGCGATGCTCGCGTGTCTCTTTCCGGTTTTTTGGGCCGGAGAGGGTCGGGCTGACGTGCAGACAGCGGCAGTGCCGCGGGTGGTCGTGCCCACGGGAAGCCGCAACCTAGATCCGGTGCGGCCAGTCATTCCGGCGACGAGGATTCTCTATCCGTGGAAAACCCACATCACCTGCACGATTTTCTGGATTGGCGAGCAACCGACCCAGAACAATCCGACCCCCAACTGCAAGTCCTCGTGGGACCGCCAATGGGCAATCAATTTCGGCGGCTACGATGACCCGAATCCGACCAACCGGATCGCGAACCACACGCTCGGCGAGTTCCGGCCGAAGGGCTTCGTGCCGAAACTCAATCCGTTTTATGTGGCGCTGCCCTACAATGATGTAGTGAACCACCGCACCCACAAACCCGAGGCACCGCGGGTGATTCCATGGTTTTCACGGATGCGTCCGGAGCCGGGGAAAACCGTTTGCAAGGGGCGCTGGCTGCAAATCTACCGCAATGGCCGCAGTTGTTACGCCCAGTGGGAGGATTGCGGCCCGTGGACCACCGATGACTGGGAGTATGTCTTCGGCAAAAAGCCGCCCAAGACCACCCAGAATGGCGCGGCAGGGCTCGATATCTCGCCGTCAGTCCGCGATTACCTTGGCTTGAAGTCCGGGCAAAAAGTGCACTGGCGCTTCGTCGAGGCCGGGCAGGTGCCCTATGGACCGTGGAAAAAATACGGCCAGGACAGACCCGCCGCCGCCGCGGCGAATCCGGATCTTGCCGCCCAGCAGCGCTACCTCGAATCCCTGCGGAAACTGCGCGACGAGCAATTCGCCAAGAGGCCACTCAGCGAGCTGCAGAATTGATGCGCTTGATCGCGCGAACCCAGCGGAAAGCCGGGCATGCCGCGGGATTTCCGGGCTTCGGGGAATTCACCTTCATTCTTCTTGACTCGCTTCGGCCGGAAGCCTAAACCGCCGCCCCCCAAAACGAACTTCCACTCCCTAGTTTCCATGGCCAACGCACAAGTTATCCTCAAAGAAAAAATCGAAGGCCTCGGTGCCGAAGCCGATGTCGTCAAAGTCCGCGCCGGCTATGCCCGCAATTTCCTCGTTCCCCAGGGCAAGGCTTATGAGGCGACCCGCTCGAACCTGCGGCACGTGGAAGCTCTCAAGACCTCCCGTGCCCGCCGCGAGGCTGAGGAAATCCTCGCCTTCCAGGAGATCGCGACCAAAATTTCCAAACTCAAGCCGAAGTTCGTGCTTTCCACCGGCCAAGGCGGCAAGGCTTTCGGTTCCGTCACCAGCATCGACATTCACAAGGAACTCGAAGCCGCAGGCATCGTCATCGACCGCCATGCGATCGAACTCGAAAAACCGGTGAAGAAATCCGGCAAGTCCGAGATCACCGTGCGCCTGCATCCGCAGGTGGTCACCACGCTCGTTATTTCGGTGGACGCCGGCGAAGAGGAAAAGGAGCAAGCCTGATCCTCGCGATCCGCTCGAGTGGATCATTTGAGAAAAACCCCCGGTTCGTTTTTTTGCGAACCGGGGGTTTTTCAGTGATGCGAACTCCTTCGCAAAAATCTCACACGATTCCCTGGCGCAGCGCCTTGGAAACCGCCTCGGTCTGCGAGCGGACGTGCAGTTTCCGGTAAACCGAACGCAGGTGCATGTCCACGGTGTGCTGGGAGATCGCGAGTTGGTCGGCGATCTCCTTCTTGATCAGGCCTCTAACCAGATGGCGCAGCACGTCCTCCTCGCGGGAGGTGAGGGGCTCGATGTGATCCACCGGACCGTAGCGCGAGAATCCCTCGAGAATCATTTTCGCGATCGGGCTGCTGAGCGCGGAGGCTCCGTGCATCACGTCGCGGATACCGCTGATGATGTCATCGGGATCGGCTGTCTTGAGCAGATAACCGGAGGCACCGTTGCAGATCGCGCGGTAAACCTTGTCGCGGTCGTCCGAGGCGGTGAGGATGAGCACTTTGACATTCGGCAGTGCCTTGCGGACGTCGTTGAGGACCTCCAGTCCGTCCCGGCGCGGCAGTCCGAGATCCAGCAGGAGCAGATCGGGCCGCTCGTTGGTGAATCGCAGCTTGTCGAACAGATCGGCTGCGGAGGTGAAGTGATGGGGGCAGACGAAATCCTCCTCGGCGCTGAGGAGGCGGCGGATCTGCTTGGCGAACAACTCATGGTCCTCGAGGATCCAGATGTTGATGGTGGTGGTGGCTTCTGAGATCATGGGGTAACGGGGTGTTGGGTGAGGTGAGAGCGTTTGACGAGCAAGCGGATGCGTGTCCCGTCGTCCTTGGAAGATGCGATTTGCAGCAGTCCTTCGAGCACGCGCGCCCGGTCCTGCAGCTTGTTGACGCTGGTGGGGCGCTCCCGATCGCCCGCCGGCAGACCCACACCATTGTCGATGATTTCAAGCGCCAGCTTGTCGTCCTCATCCCACAGCCGGATCGAGACACGGTCGGCGCGTGAGTGTTTGAGCACGTTGTGAATGGCTTCCTTGTAGAAAAGGAACAGATGGCGCTTGGCGTCGAGCGAGAGTTTCGAAGTGGTCTTGGTGGACTCGCATTCGACGGTGTAATTGATTTCCCGCAGCAATCTGCCCGCCGTTTCGCGCATGCGTTGGACCAGGTCGCCGATCGAGTCCTGGCGGCGTTCGAGCAGCCAGACGATGTCGCGCATGGCCAGCGAGCTCTCGCGGGCGATGGTTTCCACCTCGTTGAGATCCCCGGCGATTTCTTCCGGGCCCTGAAGCCGGACCAGATCCTTGCGGGCGGTGCGCGCGATCAGGGAGATGCTGCCCAGATTGCTGCCGATGTCATCATGCAGGTCGGAGGCGATCCGTTTGCGAATGTGGTCGAGTTGCTCCTTGGACATCAGCCTGCGACGCTCGACGATAAATACCGGAATCAGGAAGGTGAGCCCGAGAATCACCGCGGATCCCCAGGTGGCGTTGAGTTCGGAATTGGATGCCAACTGATGCTGGGCGGCCCGCAGATTTGAGAGTTCGCGCTCGATGCGGCAGCGTTCCCGCAGCTGATAGAGCCACGTGCCGATCGGGATGATTTGCTTTTCGGAGCTGAAACCATCGGTCAGCGAGGTCACGATGAGGGTCTGGCCGCTTTTTTCGCGGGAAACCTCACGGCCTTTGGCAAGGTTTTGGCCGTTGGACCAGACTTCGATCTCGGATAGGGCGTGCAGCTTTCGATCCCCCATGACCCACGGCCGGGTGGCGGTGATGCGAAGGGTCTCCGCGGAGCGGCCCGGCAAGGGGATCACCAAGGGTGCCATGTGACTTGATCCGGGCAGCGGGTTGGTCCATTCAAACACCGTTTCCTCCATGCCGTCCGGGCCCTTCAAGCGGATGACCAGTGACTCGGGAAACACCGAGGTGTCGAAGGAGCGGCTGATCTGATAGGGAAACAGGATCAAGCGGTCGAGCGGCATGCTCTCACCCAGCTGCAGGCTCCAGGTGGTGATTTCGTGGGAGTTTTCCAGCGACACTGCGTCGCCTGGACTTTGAGTTGTAATGGTCCCGTTGTGCCAGATGCCGAGCGGGGTGCGGCCATCGATGAGAGCACCGGGATACCACAGGCCCGGAACGTCGAGACTGCCGCTTGTCGCGACCGTTGCGCCGAACGAAACCGGCTCACCCTGCGAGGTCACGACGAATTCCGACAGCCCGAACACGTCCTGGGCCTCCTTCAGGTGGCCCTCTTGGACCGTCAGACGCACGTAGCGCGCGGTGTCCCGGCAGGTGAAAAGCTCCGGCGTGCCGCTCGCTTGGTGATGTGGGGTCTGTCCGGACCGGTGAACCACCGTGGATTGGCTGAAATCAGCTCTTTTGGAGACCTCCAGAGTGAAGCGCTTGGGGAAAATCCCGGGGTCTTCCAAAAACTCCCGCTGGGAGGGAATGAGGAAAATTTGGTCGATTGGCAGCTCAGTGCCCAGATCGAGTGTGACTGATGGATCGGCGTCCTTCGGGTGGGAACGGGCACCGCGGTATCCCAAGCCTGCCTTCAAGGGGTATTCACAGCGCCTCGCGTAACTCGATACCTGAGTGTCGAGCCACGTCACGCGATCCTCAACCTTAACAAGTTGTGAGTTGAAAAGGCGTGCGATCCGGGCGATTGGATTGGTCACTTGGGCCGGCGCGGCAGCTTCCACTCGCGCTTGCAGGCAAAATGCAGCGAGCACCATCATGGAGCCGGAAATCCTTCGAAATCGTTGGTGGAACAGATTCATCCGTAGCAGCAATACGATCCGAGAATGGGGAAATTTTTAAAATAATCAACCCTTTTTAATTAAAAACTCTTCCGTGATGTTTTAAAAATCGACTTGCTGGTGAAACCCGGTTACGGGCTCGCCGGTGCTGACAATGCAGCGGTCGAGCACCGCGCCGCTGGAAATTCGCGCTCCCGGCCAGATCACCGAGTCGCGAACGACGGCACCGGCTGCAATCACAGCCTCCGGACCAACCACCGAGTCCTCGACGGCGGCACCGGCCCGCACCCGAGCCAGCGGATGGATCCTGGGGCCGAGCGCGAGTTCGCGGTGCGCTTGTAGATACGATTCGCGGTCGCCCAGATCGAGCCAACGGCCTTCATCGAGGACGATCGCGCCAAGCTTGCCGACTTTGACCAGTTCGAGGAAGGCAGGGATCACGGAAATGACGTCGCCGGATGGCAGCAGGTCGAGAAAATCGGGGTTCACGCAGTAGATACCGGTGAAAACATGGGTGCCATGCGCTTTGCCGAGTTCGTGGCGGAGGTCGGTCACGCGGGTGTGCGAGGCATCCACGGCGACCCGCTTATCGGCCCCTTCCGAACGCAAAGCGAGCGTCACGGGTAGCCCCGAGGCCCGGTGCGCAGCGATGAGTTTTTCCAAAGGCAGGGAGGAGAAGATATCGCCATTGTGCACCAGCAGCGGCTGTCCGCCGATCCATGCCGCGATGTTCTTGAGACCTCCGCCGGTTTCCAGCAAGACGGGCTCGTGAAAGAAGGTGATGTCGTTTCCACGGTATTCGGGCATTGCGGCGAAAGCGTTCCACGCCTCCGGCAGGTGGTGGGTGTTGATTGCGAAGCGCCGGATGCCGGCACGCATGCAGGCGTCCATGGTCCAGGCGGCGAGCGGGCGATGGAAAAGCGGGACCAGCGGCTTCGGGAGGCGGTCGCTCAGCGGCCGCAGGCGGGTCCCGAGTCCGGCACCGAGGATGAATGCCTGAATCACGGTGTTGCTGTGACGTCTGGCGCGGACCATTTCAAGTCCGCAGCGATGCTTTCACCCGGTTTCCCGGCGCGAAGCTTGGCTGGACAAGTCCCGGGTCTTGCGCGAAGACAATTTCCATTGCAATTGGAAATCCGAACTCCGGACCGCTCGCTGCTATGCGATACCCATCGTGAGGAGGTGGCCAGCCTGCTGACCCACGCGCTGGGCGTGGTATTCAGCATCGGGGCGCTTGGCGTGATGCTGGTGCGATCCGCCGGGGATGGATTGAAGATCATTTCAGCCCTGGTGTTCGGGATTTCGCTCGTTTTGTTATACACTTCATCCACCCTCTATCACTTTTTCACCTCGCCGCGCTGGAAGGCCCGGTTTCAGGCGCTCGATCACGCGTGCATCTACCTGTTGATCGCCGGTTCCTACACGCCCTTCACGCTGATCACTCTGCGCGGGCCCTGGGGTTGGTCCCTGTTCGCCGCCGTGTGGGCAATGGCGGCCGGGGGGGTGCTGATCAAGACGGTGGGCAAGGGCAAAAGGGATCATTGGCTTTCGACCGGACTTTATCTGCTGATGGGCTGGCTGATCCTGTTCGCCATCGGCCCCCTGCTGCGCAGCA
>JBGSUP010000457.1:0-15207 GCA_041753485.1 Akkermansiaceae bacterium | reverse complement strand
GCGGCGTCATAAGTGGTCATGCAGCTCATGCTGGCACCAGCGGCCAGCAGCAGGGCCAGCAGGGTGGAACAGCGGGAAATCACGAGGCGTGTCTTCATGCCTCTAAAGACGCAGGGCAGCAAAAACTATTCAATCGGTTTTTTGCCACAGCCGCAACCATGGCCGCAGCCGGACTTGCCGCGCGGGCGGCGGGTGAGGCGGACGAGAAAGATCGTGAGAGTGAGCACCACGATGCCGGAAGCGATGAGGGTTTGCCAGTCCATGATTCAGAAGCCGAGGATTTTACCGCCCTGAAACACGAGCAGCGAGGAAACATAGGCGAAGCCGCACATGAACGCAAACTGCCAGAGCGCCCATTTCCACGAGCCGGCCTCTCTCGCCACCACGGCGGTGGTCGGCAGGCACTGCAGCGCGTAAATGTAAAACACCAGCAGCGAAATCATCGAGAGCGGCGTGAACAAGGGAGCGCCGTCCGGCCACTTGGCGGCGGCCAGGCGGCCACGCAGGCTCTCGCGGGTTTGCTCGTCGCTCTCCGCATCCTCGACGCGGAAAATCACGGCCATCGACGAGTTGAACACCTCGCGCGCGGCGAACGAGGTGAGGATGGCGGTGCCCACCCGGCCATCGAAGCCGAGCGGTTTCACCACCGGCTCGATCACCGCGCCGATCCGGCCCATGGCGCTGTGGGCAAGTGCTTCGGCTTCATCCGCGCTGGCCGTTTTCGGGTAGGTGCTCAGCGCCCACAGCAAGATGGAAAGCCCGAGAATGATGGTCCCCGCCTTGGCGACGAAGGACCAGCCGCGTTCCAGCACATGGCGGAAGATATAACTCCACTGCGGCGCGCGATAAGGCGGCAGCTCCAGCAGGAAATGATGCGTCCCGGCGTCCGGCCCGAGTTTCCGGCGCAGCACGCGGGCCACGCCAAAGGCGCTCAGCGTGCCCAGCGCGTAGATGGCGAACAAAGCGAGTGCCTGTTTCCACGAGCCTTCGTTTTCATGCAGCAGCAGTGGCACGATCAAAAAATACACCGGCAGGCGGGCGGAGCAGCTCATCCACGGCGCGACGAAAATGGTGACGAGACGTTCCTTGGCGGAATCGATGGTGCGGGTGGCCATCACCCCGGGTATGGCGCAGGCATAAGAGCTGAAAAGCGGCAGGAATGCCTTGCCGCTGAGGCCGGCCCTGGACATCACGCCATCCATCAGATAGGCGGCGCGTGCCATGTAGCCGGAACTCTCCAACAGGCCGATGAAGAAAAACAGCAGCAGGATCTGGGGCAGGAACACCACCACTCCGCCGACACCGCCGAGCACGCCATCCACTAACAGCGATCGCAGGTCGCCCTCCGGAATCCGTGATTCGACCCAGCCGGCCACGCCTCCCTGAGCCGCCTCGATCCACCCCATCGGGATTTGGGCAAAGGAAAAAATCGCCCAGAAGACCGTGAACATCGACGCCAGAAACACAACCCAGCCGAGCACCGGATGCAGCAGCCAGCGGTCGAGCCGGTCGGAAAACGTGAGTTGGTGTGCATCCGGCCGCCGGGCCGCAAGATCGCATAAATTGCGGATGAATTTGCGGCGGGCGGCCTCGCCGTCGTCGGTTCCAGCCGCCCACTTTGCCTGCGGCGGGGTGGGGAATGGGAATCGCAGCGCTTGTTTCAGTTCGATGATGCCCTTGCCTGCGCTGGCTTGCATCGGGACCACGGGAATGCCGAGTTCCTCGGAGAGTTTCGCCGGATCGAGGCGCAGGCCGGATTTTTCGGCCATATCCACCATGTTGAGGGCGAGCACGGTGGGAATGCCGAGTTCGATGACTTGCAGCGCGAGTTGCAGGTGGCGCTCGAGATTCGAGGCGTCCACCACGCAGACCACAAGATCAGGCTTGGCGTGGCCGGGCAATTCTCCGTGGAGCGCGTCCACCGCCACTTTTTCATCGGGTGAAGGCGCGCGGAGCGAGTAGCAGCCCGGCAAATCGAGCACCCGGAGTTTTTTTCCGTGCGGGGTGAAAGTCTCACCGGATTTGAACTCCACGGTGACGCCCGAGTAGTTGCCGACTTTCCGGTTTGCTCCGGTCAGCGCGTTGAACAGCGTGGTTTTCCCGGCATTCGGATTACCGATCAGCGCGATGGTCGCCTGGAGTGCGGGGGACGCCTGCATGACACTTGCCGCTGGTCTCAGCCCGCAGGGGCGACCACCACTTGCTCCGCAAGCTCGCGGCTGATCGCCATCCGGGTGCCGCAGACCGAACAGATCAAATTCCGCCCGCCCGCCAACTTGCGCACCTGAAGTTGCTCGCAAAACCCCAAATCACGCAGCCGGTCGCAGCCAGGGCCACTGAGAAAACGAATCGTGACGTCGCAACCAACCCCGACCTGGTTCAAGGTCATGGCGCTGTCGATTTTCAGATCGGCTGCAAGTGCCCGCATCATTGTGCCCCTAAGATCCGCAATTGAGACTGGCTTGCAACAATAAAAAAGGAATTTCCCATCCGGTGGGGTGAAATTGCCCGGCGACCAGTGGGAAACCAAACCGGGGCTCTTTTCTACCTCCCCTCGGCGATCCGCTCGGCAAGCATTTCGGGCAGCCCGGCCGCGAGGATCTTACGCTGGGTCTCGGCAATGTCATACTCGATACGCCGAAAGACAACCTTCTTATCCTCAATATCATAGATGGCATAACAGGCACGCCAGTCCCCATCGCGCGGTTGCCCCACGGAGCCCACGTTGATGAAGTATTTCGCACTGTCCTCGATTATCAGCGACTCGGCAGTAACCTCCTGGACACGGTCGCTTTTCACATAGACCCGCGGCACGTGGGTGTGGCCGTGGAAGCATAGCCGGGTGAATTGGTAGGAAAAATTCGACATCGCGTCGAAGCGGTTGGTCACGTAGTTCCAGTGGGCCGGTTGATCGAGGGTGCTGTGGACCACGGTGAAGTCGGAAACCTGGCGCACCATCCGCAAGCGGCGGAGCCATTGCCGCTGCTCGTCGGTGAGCTGCCGACGGGTCCATTCAAGTGCGGCGGCGGCCACCGGATTCATGCTGTCCAGCGAGTGATTTCCGGACGCGTCCTCGTCATGATTGCCCTTTACCGTGGGACACTCCATCGCCCGGACCCGCTTCAGACAGGCGGAGGGATCGGCATTGTATCCCACAATATCGCCCATGCAGACGTAATCGGTGACATCCTGTCCCGCAGCGTCGGCCAGAACGGCTTCAAGAGCTTCCAGATTTGCATGAATATCACCGAAGAGAGCAATCCGCATGAGGAAAAAAGCTGGTCAGAGTCTGGAGCTTCCAACCGCAGTGTCGAGACGAAACAGATTGACGGTCCTTTGGAGGAGAAACCCGTGCTCTGGGGCTTGACCTAGTTTGGACTTGCAACAGCTGTGACCCCCACCTAAAAGATCCGCCGCACGACTTCTGACGAGAGAAAGGAGTGGGTCTCGCACCCACTCTTTTGCGTCTCCAGACTCCAGAAGCGGCGATTGCAGACACCGCCCGCCATGACCAACGATATCGTCGCCCTCATCGAGTATTACGAAAAGGAAAAAGGAATCGACCGTGACAAGGTCGTTGCCGGTCTGGAATTCGCCTTCATATCCGCTTACCGGAAAATGGTCCCTGGTGCCGATGCCATTGAGACGCTGCGGGCCGACGTCGATACCCGCAAGGGAGAAACCCGCATTTTAGCCTCGCTCACCGTGGTTGCCGATGAGGAATACAAGGACAAGTTCAACCAGGTTCCGCTCTCCACCGCCATCAAGAAGAACCCGGAAGCCCAGCCTGGGACTGTCCAGGAGTTCAACGTCACGCCCAAGGATTTCGGCCGCATCGCGGTGCAGACTGCCAAGCAGACGATGATGCAGCGCCTTCGCCAGGCGGAAAAGGAAATGATCTACGAGGAGTTCAAGGACCGCGCGGGCGACGTCGTCTCAGGCACCGTCCGCCGCTTCGAACGCAACGACGTGATGATTGATCTCGGAAAATTCGAGGGGATCATGCCAAACCGCGAGCGCGTCCAGGGCGAGGACTACAACATCGGCGACCGCATCCGTTGCTATGTGCTCGCCGTCGAAAACGAGGGCCGCGGCCCGGAAATCATCCTTTCGCGCAGCCATCCGAATTTCGTCCGCCGCTTGTTTGAAGCCGAAGTCAACGAAATCTCCGACCGCACCGTGGAAATCCGCGGCATCGCCCGCGAGGCGGGTTTCCGCACGAAAGTCGCCGTCTGGAGCAGTGATTCGAAAGTCGATCCTGTCGGTGCCTGCGTCGGCATGCGCGGCGCCCGCGTCAAAAACATCGTCCGCGAACTCAACAACGAGAAAGTTGATATCATCCGTTGGAGCGAGGACCCCCGGGAATTCGTCCGCGAGGCGCTCAAACCCGCCGAGTTGCGCTCCATCACCGTGGACGAGGAAAACAAGGTCGTCCATGTCACCGTCGATGAGGCGGACCTCAGCAAGGCCATCGGCCGCAAGGGCCAGAATGCCCGCCTCTCCTCACGCCTGATGGGCTGGGACGTGCAAGTCCGCCGCGATGAATCAAAGGAAGAGCAGTTCAAGGAGCGAATCGGTGGTGCCGCCCACACACTCGGCGAACAACTCGGCATCACCGACGAACTCGCCAACAAACTCACCCTCGCCGGCGGCTTCACCCCCGCTCTAGTGATCGACATGCCTGCCGACTACATCGCCGCCACCCTCGAAATCACCGAAGAAGCCGCCGAGGCGATTCTCCAACGCGCACAAACCATTGCCAGCAGCACCGAATCTGCGGTAAATTCCACCGACTAACGCCCATTTCCGCCCACACTTTGCCCCAAACCCCGCCGACCAACCGGATGCCAAAAAACAGCGACAGCTCACCTGAACACAAGGTTCTCGATCTTATCGACTCGACCAAGAAACCGTCACGTCGTGAGCGCCAGCGCAAGGACGCGGAAATCACCCCCGCCGCTCCCAGCAAACTGGATAAAGCCAAGAGCGAAGCGCTCGATCTCTTTTCCGAGGAAAAGAAACCCAAAACCCGCAAAGCCGCAGGCCCGCCCAAGGCCGTCTTGGGAACAATTTCAAAACTTCTTGAGCGCGAGGACCCCGCAATGGTCAGAGCCCCGGCACCCCCCACAGCCGCCGTCCCGGCCGTCACCGCCCCTGCGGAATCCTTGGCTGAAGACAGCTCGGAGGATCCCAAACTCATCGTCATCAAGCCGCCGATCCTGGTCCCCGAACTGGCCGCCCGCCTCGGGCTGAAGCCGTTCAATATCATGGCGGATTTGATCAAGATCGGCGTTTTTCCCGCCCCCAATCAACCGCTCGAACCCGACGTCGCCGCCAAAATCTGCGAAATCCACGGGTTCACCTTCGAACGCGAGAAGCGCGATAAGGAGAAGGGCTTCCACAAGGTCGAGGAAGTCATCAAGGAGCCGGAACTTCCCACCGCGGAACCCGAGGACCTCCTCAAAAGCCGCCCGCCGATCGTCACCATCATGGGCCATGTGGATCACGGCAAGACCTCGATCCTCGACTACTTCCGCAAAACCAAGATCACTGCCGGCGAGGCGGGCGGCATCACCCAGCACATCGGTGCCTATCAGGTCATCCACAATGACCGGGAAATCACCTTCCTAGACACCCCGGGTCACGCGATTTTCTCCGACATGCGCGCCCGCGGTGCGGACATCACCGACATTGTCGTCATCGTTGTCGCCGCCAATGACGGCATTATGCCGCAGACCCTGGAGGCCATCAATCACGCGAAAAAAGCCCAGAAGACCATCATCGTCGCCATCAACAAGTGCGACTTGCCGTCCGCCAACGTGGACCGCGTGAAATCCCAACTCGCGGAAAATGGCCTGCAAACCACCGACTTCGGCGGCGATACCGAGTTCGCCGAAGTTTCCGCCATCACCGGCCAAGGCATGGAAACCCTGCTCGAACTCATCGACCTCCAGGCCGAAGTGCTCGAACTCAAGGCCAACCCCAAGACCACCACCCGCGCCGCCGTCATCGAGGCCCGCGTGGTCCCCGGCCGCGGCACCACCGCCACCGTCATCGTCGAATCCGGCACCCTCAAAACCGGCATGGCTTTCATCTGCGGCCCCTATTCCGGCAAGGTCCGCTCGCTCATCAACGACCGCGGCCAGGCCGTGAAATCCGCCCATCCCGGCATGCCCGTCGAAGTCATCGGCTTCGAGGAACTTCCCAACGTCGGCGATCACCTCACCGAAATGAAAACCGAGCGCGAGGCGAAAACCCTCGCCGGTGAGCGCCAGGAACAACAACGCCTCGTCCGCCTCAAGCCGCAGCACCGCAACCGCATGGAGGACCTCTACTCGATGGTCCGCGACGGTGGCGGCAAGGCCCTGCTCAAGCTCATTCTCAAGTGCGACGTGCAAGGCTCCGTCGAGGCGATCAGGAAAGCCGTGCTCGCCATCGAATCGGAAAAGGTCGAGTGCACCTTCATCACCGCCGCCGCCGGGCCGATCACCGAATCGGACATCGCCTACGCCGCATCCACCGACGCCATCATCCTCGGTTTCAACGTCAAGGTCGAAGCCAAGGCCGTTAAATCCGCCAAGGCCGCCGACGTCGAAATCAAACTCTACTCGGTTGTTTATGAACTCATCGACCAAGTCCGCGAGGCGATGCTCGGCCTGCTTGAACCGCTCAATCGCGAGACGGTCATCGGCCACGCCGAAGTGCGCCAGGTCTTCAAGCTGTCCCGCGGCCGCGCCGCCGGTTCCTTTGTCACCGACGGCCGCATCCACCGCAAGGCCCACGCCCGCGTCATCCGCGGCGGCATCCCGGTCTTCGACGGCCGCATGTCCACGCTCCGCCGCTTCCAGGAAGAGGTCGAGGAAGTCCGCACCAACTTCGAGTGCGGCATCCGCCTCGGCGAGTTCAACGAATACCAGGAAGGCGACATCATCGAGTGCTACAAACTCGAAAAAGTCCCGCAGACGCTCTAAGAGTTTGTTAGTTTTCAGTGTTCAGTTTTCAGGTTGAGAGACCGAATGCTGATTTCCCTCTTCCCTGAAAACTTCAAACTGAACACTAGCAACTTATCCCCATGTCCCGCCGCCTCGATCGAGTCAACGAACTGCTCCGCCGTGAAATCGGCAATGTCATTCAGAAGGATTATGAATGGCACGGCAAACTCGTGACCGTCAGCGAGGTCGAGGTTACCCAGGACCTCAAGGAGGGCAAGGTCTGGACCAGCGTGCTTGGCGGCGATGCCGGCCCGGTGATCGACAAGCTCAACCGCGACCACGGCTCGATCCAAGGCAAGGTCATGAAACGCGTGGTGCTCAAGTCCACCCCCGTGCTTCGCTTTCATTGCGACAACTCCGCGGCCCGCGGCGTCGGCATCGTCAACCTGCTCGAAGAAGTGGACAAACTGCCCAAGGCTTCCGAGGCCGACCCGGAGCCATCCGCCTGAGCGACGCTCAGACCGTGAGCTTCTCGCCCTCGGATTTCGCGATGACCACCGCCGCGCAGGAATCGCTGTAGATGTTCACCGCCGTGCGGCTCATGTCCAGCAGGCGGTCCACTGCAAGCAGCGCGACCACCGCGGTTTCCGCACCGGGGATGCCCGAGCTTTTCAGGATCAGCAGGATCGCCACCAGGCTGGCGGAGGGAATCCCGGCCACGCCGATGCTTGTGAGAAGGGCCGCCGCGACCACGAAAAACTGGCCGCCGAAGCCCAATTGAACGCCCATCACCTGGGCTACAAACATCACCGCCACGCATTCATAAAGCGCGGTGCCGTCCATGTTCACCGTCGCTCCCAGCGGCAGCGTGAAACTCGTCACCCGCTTCGAGACCCCGCTGCCCTCTTCCACGCAGCGCATTGTCACCGGCAACGTGCCGGATGACGACGCGGTGGAAAACGCCAGCAACAGGGCCGGCCGCATTGCGCGGAAATGAGCCCACGGATTCACCCGCCCCACGAAGCGCAGGACACAGGGAAGCACGACGAACAGGTGAATCACCAACCCTGCCAAAACCGTTAGAAAGTATTTCCCAAGATTCGCAAACAAGTCCGCGCCCGTGGTGAAAAC
Source organism: Akkermansiaceae bacterium (assembly GCA_041753485.1). Classification (GTDB taxonomy): domain Bacteria; phylum Verrucomicrobiota; class Verrucomicrobiia; order Verrucomicrobiales; family Akkermansiaceae; genus Luteolibacter. The sequence continues at coordinate 7,144 of JBGSUP010000457.1, read as the reverse complement.
CACCGGTAGGATCAGCGCGAAGACACCAACGGGCGCAAGCGCCATCACCCATTTCGTGAGAACGATCATCGCATCGCAGGCGGATTGGAAGAACTCGCGGATCGTCCGCATCTCTCCTGCGGGCAGGCGGGTGATCGCCACTGCAAACAGGATGCTGAAAACGATCACACCTAACATCTGGCCATTGTCGGTGGCTGCGGAAATCACGTTCTCCGGCAGCATCGCCTTGAAGATCCCGAGGAAATCGCCAGCTTGTCGCGCGCTTGCGGCAGTGACCTGCTCCACTGCCGCCGCGTCCGCCGTGGCGGAGCTGTGGGAAAAGGCCTCGCGGATCAACGCGTTCGGCTCGCCACCGCTGAGCCCGGGGCGGATTGTATTGACCAGCGCCAGCCCCAGCAGGATGGAAGCCATGCTGGTGGTGAGGTAGAACCCCGCTGTTTTCAGCCCGAGACGGCCGAACCCCTTCACCCCTTGCAGGCTTGCGATGCCAGACACCACCGAGGTCACGATCAGCGGCACAATCAACATCTTGAGGGCCCGCATGAACAAATCGCCGATGAATTCGCAGAGCCCGATCACGCCCGCGACGAAGCCATCGATCCGCGAACCGTCCGTCGCACCCGCCACCATCGTGCGGAACACCACCGCCGTGAAAGTGGCGAGAACCAAGGCAGCAAGAATCTGCCAGTGCACGGCCAAGCGCTTGTTCATCATCGCAAGCCAAGGAAACCCGCCGCCGGAAATCCAGCAAGCCTTGAAATGCCGAAACTCTGATCCGAAGAGAATGCGTCACCCCAATCCAGCAAGTCGCACCACGAATTCCTCCATCATGCGCCAGGATTTCACTGGAGGAATCGATTTGGCTTGCCCCGCGTTGATACCTGGCAATCGCCGTGGATCCCTGAGAGGGCGGAAAATCCGGTCAAGAGGGTGCTCTGACCATGGCAATGGCTTTTTCCCATTTCCGCAGCGAGCTTCGCGCCGTGGTGCCGCATGTCGCAAACCAGCAAGAGGCGCGGACTTTTCCAGTCGCTCGCTCGTGGCTTCAAATCTTGCACCGCACCGAAGTCCGGCCACTTCTTCACGTGGCCCTCGTTGTCCAGCCACGGTGGCGGCGGGTGATCCGAACAATCAAGCCATTGGATATCTTTCACGCGCGTCATCATCGTGCATTGCATGAAGCTTCATCGACGAAATCAACATCGAGCGTGCTGCGGCTGAAACCATGAGGGTTCACGGCTCAACCGCCGCCCATCACCGGAGTGATGCCGGTTCCCTCCGCCAGCGAGACAAGCGATTCGAGATGATCCGAAATCACTCTGAACGGTTTGCTTACAGGTATTTATCCGTCACCGCGCCCTCGGAGGCGGTGGCGACGAGTTTGGCATACTTCGCGAGCACGCCGCGGGTGTAGCGCGGCGATGGCTGCGTCCAGGATGCCTTGCGCGCGGCGATTTCCCCGTCGCCCAGGGTCACGTCGATGCGGTTGTTTGCGGCGTCGATGACGATGGGATCACCGTCCTTGAGGATGCCGATGGTGCCGCCGGTGAAGGCTTCCGGGGTGATGTGGCCGACCACGAAGCCGTGGCTGCCGCCGGAGAAACGGCCGTCGGTGATGAGCGCGACATCCTTGCCGAGGCCGAGGCCCATGATGGCGCTGGTGGGCCCTAACATCTCGCGCATGCCGGGACCGCCCTTGGGTCCCTCCATGCGGATGACGATGACATCGCCCTTGACGATTTGTTTGCCGAGAATGGCCTTCATGGCGGCGTCCTCGGATTCGAACACGCGGGCCTTGCCGGTGAAGACCTCGCCTTCCTTGCCGGAAATCTTGGCCACCGCGCCGCCTTCGGCGAGGTTTCCGTAAAGGATTCGCAGGTGGCTGTCCTTCTTGATCGGATCGGAAAGCGGGCGGATGATCCGCTGGCCTTCGGGATAGGGCTCCGCGAGTTTTTCGAGATTCTCGCGCATCGTGCGGCCGGTCACCGTCATGCAGTCGCCGTGCAGCAGTCCGCCATCAAGCAGCATCTTCATGAGCGGCACGGTGCCGCCGATCCTGACAAGGTCGGCCATCACGTATTTTCCGGAGGGCTTGAGATCCGCGAGCACCGGCACGTTTTTGCCGATGCGCTCGAAATCATCGATGGTGATCTCGATGCCCGCGGCGTGGGCCATGGCGGGGATGTGGAGCACGGCGTTGGTGGAGCCTCCCAGCGCGATGAGCACGGTGATGGCGTTTTCAAACGCCTCCCTGGTGAGGATGTCGCGCGGCCTGATGCCGAGCTGGATCAGGTTGAGCACGGCGGCGCCGGCGTCGAAACAATCGCGCAGCTTGTCATCCGAGATGGCGGCCTGGGCGGAGCTGTTAGGCAGCGAGAGCCCCAGCGCCTCGATGGCGCTGGCCATGGTGTTGGCGGTGTACATGCCGCCGCAGGAGCCGGGGCCGGGGATGGCGCAGGACTCCACGGTTTCGAGCTCCTCATCGGAGTATTCGCCGTTGGCATGCCTGCCCACGGCCTCGAAGACGGAAACGATGTCCAAATCCTTTTGTTCACCCTTCAGCAAGGCGCAGCCGGGCATGATCGTGCCGCCATAAACGAAGACGGACGGGCGGTTCATGCGGGCCATGGCCATCACGCAGCCGGGCATGTTCTTGTCGCAGCCGCCGATGGCCACGAAGCCGTCCATGCCCTCGCATCCGACCACCGTTTCGATGGAATCGGCGATCACCTCGCGGGAAACCAGCGAGTATTTCATGCCCTCGGTGCCCATCGAGATGCCGTCTGAGATGGTGATGGTGTTGAAGATGACGCCCTTGCCGCCGGCGGCGTTCACGCCGTTGGAGGACTCGCGGGCGAGCTTGTCGATGTGGACGTTGCAGGGCGTGACCTCGCTCCAGGTCGAGGCGATGCCGATCTGCGGTTTGGAGAAATCCTCCTTCTGGAAGCCGACGGCGTATAGCATGGCGCGGCTCGGAGCGCGGTCGGGGCCATCGAGCATCGGACTTGAAAACGGGCGTGTGGTATCGTTCATCGCAGGCGGAGCATTCCGCACGGCGGGGGGCGGCGTCAAGGCCGCGGAAACCGCATCCGCCTCACATCCCCGGCAGGTTCAACTTCGCCAGTTCCGCATCGATGATGCGCTCGCATTGTTCGATCTGTTTCAGCCGCTTGGCGCGCGCTTCCTCGGCGAGTTGTTCGAGGGTATCGATGTCGTAGAGATTGGCGTCACTTGGCCTTTTTCTCTTCCCTAATCTTCTCTGCCCGATAGCCTCAACCCATCTCATGAGAGCCCGCGTGGAGTCCGACGAATTCACCTGTGCCGTCTTCCTGGGCCACGACTCAAGGAACAAACCGCGATTTCGAAAACCGGCGGTGCTGTGCTTTTCAATTTCAATCTCATGAGTGAGCTAAAGACATGCTTCAAGAAGGTGGACTACGACCTTAGCGGGTTGCTCCATTATATCGAAATTGGCGACATCGCGTTGCCCGACATTCAACGCCCGTTTGTCTGGTCGAATGCCAAGGTGCGCGATCTGTTCGACTCCATGTATCGCGGTTTTCCGGTCGGCTATTTTCTCTTCTGGGAAAACGTCACGGGTGGTGCCACGAAGCAGATCGGAGTTGGCAGCAAGCAGCACACCATCGCTCGTTTGTTGATTGTGGACGGACAGCAACGCCTGACTTCACTATTCGCTGTCTTCCGTGGCCGCAAGGTGCTCGATGAAGACTACAAAGAGCGTCATATCGAAGTTGCTTTCCGCCCGCGCGACGGGAAATTCGAGGTAGCCGATGCAGCCATTCGTCGTGACCCGGAGTGGATAGCAAATATCTCGGAGCTTTGGGCGTCCCGGAGTTCCAGCCGAAAACTGGTCAATGACTTCATTGCTAAACTGGCTGTCAAGACTCCCTTGACTGCCGAAGACGAGGAGTTGATCGCCCATAATCTCGACCGACTTATTGACCTCCAAAAATATCCTTTCACCGCGTTGGAGATCGCCTCATCAGTGGATCCTTGGTTGAAGACGCCGCCCTCGAATGGTCCAACTACGCCACCTTTTTCGCCACGGCGACGAAGGACAGGAAAACTACCGAGAACAGTCGCAGAAATAGTGAATCCTATTGACCCATGAACTCTCCCGTCACGATCACCGAAGTCATCGGGCGCTCCGAGCAGGGGATGACGCGGCCGTTCATCTGTGCCGCGAATTTTTGTGAGATCTACTACGTGAAAGGCGCTTATGCCGGTAAAAACTCGTTATGCTGCGAGTGGGTGGCGAACCGCTTGGTGAATCTCGCGCTGCCGAACGCTCCGCTTGGCCTGCCGTGGTTCCGTATGGCGGAAGTGCCGCGGGAACTGATCGAGGGAAGCGCAAGGTCGGACATTCGGGATCTTGGCGCAGGGCGGGTGTTTGCCTCAATGCGGATTGAGGACGGGCAGGAGCTGACGTGGTCTGCGGCGCAAGGATGGCCGGAGGAGACGATGGCACTGCTACTGCTGATGGATCTCTGGATTCAAAACGAAGATCGCAGTTTGTCTCCACTGGGTGGCAATCCGAACCTGCTTGTGGAGCAGATCCCACCACTGTCCGTCGATGACCCGGAGGGAGCGCTGTGGGTGGACCAGCCGCGCCGGGAAATGCTCTGGGCTTATGATTTCAACATGGCCTTCGACGAGGCCTTTGATCGCGAGCGATTTTTCGGGGCGCATGTCTTTGGTGGCCTGTTGAAAAAGTGGCCGGAGGGATTCCGGGAGAGGATGGAACCGTATCTGAAACACGCTCTTGGCGAAGTTCGAACCGTCTTCGCCGAACTTCCGCCGGAGTGGCTTCATCTGGATGGCGACGATTCTTTGCCTGTGCAACTGGATGTGGAGCGGGTAATGTCGGTTCTGGAGCTGCCATTCAGAGAACCTGACCGCTTTTGGAAATTGCCATGAACACCACCCAACATGCCTGCAACTATGCGATGCTCCGTTTCCTGCCCGACCCGGAAACCGGAGAGTTCGTGAACGTGGGTGTGCTGGTCAGCTGCCTGCAGCCGTGTCTGCTGCATTTTGTGGCCGAACGGAAAATGCCGGAACGGGCGAAGTCACTTTTCCCGAAGCAGAGCGTGCAGATGTTTGAGGCAGCCCTCGAAGCCCTGCGGCTGGAAATGGAGCGGGTGAAAGGCGGAGCCCGTGACCCGAAGAGCGTGCAGTGTGCCTTTAATGAATCAGTGCGCATCAGGGAGTCGGTCTTTCGTTTCGGTGAAGTCCGCACCATCCTCACGGTGAATCCTCAATCCCTGGGTGAGGAACTTTTCGCACGTTACGTCCGTATGGAAGAGCCTGCCTTGCACGACGCGCGGTCGGTGGCGGTGTGATCAGATCACGTTTTTGATGACGAGCGGATGAGAAACCGGATCTGCCCTTCGACTATTTCGAGGAGGTGGTGCGGCTGAATCAGGAGACGCCGAACTACGGAGCGGCGGTTTTATCAGAAGTGCTCCATCAGGTCCCCGGCAGGATCAGCTTCGCCAGTTCCGCATCGATGATGCGCTCGCATTGCTCGATCTGTTTCAGCCGCTTGGCGCGCGCTTCCTCGGCGAGCTGTTCGAGGGTGTCGATGTCGTAGAGATAAACCTCCTCGATTTCGCCCACGGCGGGGTCGATGTCGCGGGGGACGGCGATGTCGATGAAGAACAGCGGGCGGAATTTGCGCGCGCGGCGGGCTTTTTCGACATCGGCGCGGCGGACGATGGCGTGCGGCGAGCCGGTGGAGGAAATGACGATGTCCACGCGTTCGAGCACGCGCTGCCAATCATCGAAACGCACGGCGCAACCGCCCATTTCCGAGGCGAGTTCTTCGGCGCGGTCGAAGGAGCGGTTGCTGACGAAGATCGAGCGCGCGCCGCGCGAAACGAGGCTTTGCGCGGTGATGCGGCTCATCTCCCCGGCACCGAGGATCATCACCTCGCTGTCCTTGAGGTGGCCGAAAATCTTTTCCGCGAGGTCCACGGCGACGTTGCCGACGGAGGTGGAGCCCTCCTGGATGGAGGTGTCCGTGCGGACTTTCTTGCCGATGCCGAAGGCGCGCTGGAACAGGCGGTTGAGCACGCCGGCGGTGGCTCCGGCGGCATGCGCCGCCTGATAGGACTGCTTCACCTGGCCGAAGATCTCGGTTTCGCCCAACATCATCGAGTCCAGCCCGCTCACGACGCGGCACAGGTGGCGGGCGGCCGCGGATTTCTCCATCCGATAGAAATGCGGCGCGGCGATGCCATGGAGTTCGGTTTTTTCCATCAGGTGGACTTCCAGCAACTCGAGCGCCTCTCCGGCGGAAGTGGCGGCCAGGTAGAACTCCGTGCGGTTGCAGGTGGAGACGACCACCACCTCGGACACGCCTGCCAGGGATTTCAGCTCGCTGGCGGCATCGCCGAGTTTCGCCTGGCCCACGGCGAAGCGTTCGCGCACTTCGACGGGTGCGGTCTTGTGATTGAGGCCGAGGCAGAGAAGTTCCATCAGACGAATGCGAAAACTCCGAGTGAGAGGATGAACAAGCCCACCGTCAGCAGGGAGAGCTTGCGGCCGGTGAGGCCGCGCACGGTCTTGACGCCCAGCAGCACCGCATAACCCGTCCATACCGCGACCGCGGCGATCAGGTGGCCGAGCGCCGCGCTGTCATGCGGCATCAGGAAACCTGCCAGGATGCCGATGCTCAGCAGTCCGCCGCCCAGCCAGAGCAGACGCTCCAGCGAAACAAGCAATTCGCGCACCGGTGGCAAGTTGCGGAACAGTCCGCTTTTCAAATGCTGCTCTTTCAATTGCCGGTCGAGCACCAGAAACATCACCCCCGCCACCGCCGCCAGCGCCAGCGCGCCGTAGGCCAGCACGGAGGTCGCCGAGTGCGTCTCGTGCAGCGGATTTCCGCCCGCGACCTTTCCCGGATGGATGTCGAGCACACCCGGCAGCAGTGCGATGCTCTGGAACACCACAACCACCGGCGCGGTGAAAACACCCAGCAGTGAAATCCGGTAGGCCGGACCCACCAACAGGTAAAACAGCGTCAGCGACCACGACAGGAAGACGAGGATTTCCCCGCGGTCGGCCAGCGGGCAGGCGGCGCGCGCCTCGCCGCGCATCCCGAGAAACGCAAGCTGGCAGA
>JBGSUP010000456.1:0-7295 GCA_041753485.1 Akkermansiaceae bacterium | reverse complement strand
AAGGGTGTCGAGCTCAGCGGAACGCAGGCGGAGGAAATCGATGGCTTCCTCGACGGTGGTGTCCTCAAAATCGATGCGGGGGATGATGATGCGGCGGAGCTTTTCGTTGATGTAGGCAACACCGGAGCCGGTATCAATGATGCCGTTGGGATCTGTCGGGATGTTTGGAGCATCGGCGGGCACGGTGAGTTCCCATGCGGCGTCCACCTGTGAGAGCAACTCGGCGCGGGTCTGGTCGTAGGCGGCGCGGTAGTAGTCCGACTTGGCGGAGGAAATCCTCTCCATGCCACGGCGGGCGGCCGAGTTGTAAGGATCGACGCGCAACACGTTCTCGTATTCGCGCTTGGCCTCGTCATACTTGCCGAGGTTGAAATTACCCTCGGCGGTGTAAAGGCCGCGGCGGACCTTGTCCACGTTCTGAGTGTGTTCGTAGGTGAGTGCGGGGTTGGTGCGGATCGGGTCGTCAAGGTAGCCGAGCTCGCCCTTGGCAGCGGCGTTGTTCGGATCCACGGCGATCACGTTTTCGAGCAGGGTGCGGGCTTCGGGATACTTGCCAACCTTGCGGTGCTGCATGGCAAGCGCGACGCTGGCGTCGCTGAGGTGGTCGATATAGCTCCGGCGGCGATCCGCGAACATCGGCGCGTCGGGCACTTTCTGCAGCGCCTGGGAATACTTGTCCACCGCTTGTTGAAAGTCGCCCTTGGCATAGGCTTCGCGGCCTTCGGCGAGCAGACGGTCCCCCTCGATCACGTCATTCTGGCGGCGGATCATTTCGCGCTGGGCGAGACTGCTATAACCGTAGCCACCTTCACCGGCGTTTGCCTTGGTAATGACTGCTGGCAAGGAGGAGGCCACGGCCATCAGCGCGACGGCGGTGCGACTGGAGCGATACATGGGCGGAATTTGCATGGTGGGCTGAAGCTTTAGTGGCGATGTTTTCGAGGTTTGGAAAGCGATTTTTGCGGTAATTTACGGTTTCAAGGCGGGGAATGCACCCTTGGTGATTTCCACCGTTTGGCGGCCTCCAGCGGCATCCGGGTATTCGATGGTCACAGCTGCGGGGGTGACGGACTTGAGCAGATAGTCTTTCCTTGAAGAGTCCGGGGGCAGCGCGAAGGGGGTGTTTTCCTCGACTTTGAATTCCTTGCCGGCCATTCCGAGCGCCTCGAGCGAGAAGATCGCGCTGCGGTCGTATTGGAGATGCTCGTTCTTGCGCTCCTCCGAGAGCGGCGAGGGCACCTCGTAAACCACGCCCTTCTTGTTAGGCCGTTGATCCTCGATCCGGACAATGGTGACATCCATCTCGATGTTGATCTTCTTGTTGAGTTCCTTGCGGGCTTCGGCACCGAGAAGCTTGAAACGGCCTTTCATCGGCTCCTTGCTGAAGAACAGTTCGCCGGGACCGATCATTTCTGCGGCGGTGATCCGGTTTTTTCGACCTTTGGCATCTTCATAGGTAAAGGGGAACTTGCCCTCCGAGCCGTATCCGGGACGAATCACCCATGCGAGGCTCTCGTCCTTTACATACATCAGCTTGGCGATGAGCGAGGGGAAGGCGCGGTCGTTGTTAGGGTCGGTCTTGGAAGTGAATTCCTCAAGGTTGGAGAAACCATCACCATCGGGATCCCGGTTCGGGGAATCGGCGAAACCGGGGTCGATCCGGTTTTCGATCCACCAGGCATTGGGGATCGGGGGATGGACTGGAGCGCTGTCGCCGCCAAGGTCCACCGGCTTGTCGGGCGCGCTGCTGGAGACGAAAAGGGCGATACCGGTGAAAAGATCCACCGGGCGGTCGCCATCGAGCGCCTGCTTGACGGTGCGATCGAGTTTCATCGACTGCAGGGCCTTGGGAATGAGTTCGGAACCGGGAACCGCGGTGTTGTTGTTGCCGCCGCCCTTGAGGACGGTGCCGAACTCCTCAGCGACCTTGCCGAACTTGGACCAACCGAGGAAAGCGAGGCCGAGAGCCACTGCCACGGCGCCGCCCAACGCGGCTTTTTCGTAATTCTTGGAAATCCAGGACATGGTGGGAAATCAGGGAAGTTTTTTGGCAGGCAGGAATTGCATGAAGTCCAGACGGAGGAAGACCACGACATCCTCGTTGCCGAGGACTTGCGCAAGCGTGCGGCTCGTATCCGGGGGAGGGGCGGCGGGAGCGGCATTTTCAGGCTTGGCTTGATCCCCCTCGGCGTCGTCGGGCAGGATAAAGCCACCACCGGCGAAAAGATCGTTCGCAGCCGGTGCCGCAGGAGCGGGTTTGTCGAATTTCGCATCGGCGGCGCGAGGTGGATCCTTCTTGGTGTTGGAGACCCGCAAGGAGCGGATGACGATGAATTGGCCTTCGGGTTTGGCAATTTCTGAGAGAAAACCGCGCAAGGCTTTTTCCGGGCCACGGAAGGTGATTTCGAGCGGAAGAGGACGTGCAACGTCGGTCGGCTTGGCTTGGAACGGGCGGCCCTCTTCTTCCGGCAGGGGCGGGCGGTGAAGGTTTTTGAGTTCGGAAGCGCCGGATGCCGCCAGGGCGAGCATCACGCGTTTGATACCCTCCAGCTGGTGGCCGAGGATGCCGGTGGTTTCACTGCGGGCAAGCGAGGTTTTGTATTTTTCGAAGCCACTGAAAAATTCGTCGGGCACCTTGGTTCCTGAATTTGCAAAGGCCTTGAGGAGCTCGTCGTTGACGGCCTTGAGGCGGTTGGTGAAATCCTGGGGTGAGACATTGACCGTCTCTTTCGGGCGGAAAGGTTCGAAGGTCGCCTGCAGCGCCTCGGCGGCCTTGCGGTATTCTTCCAGCGCCTTGTTCTTGCCATCGCGGTTCTCCGGCCGGGGATAAAGGGCGAGGCGCTCGAAGGACGCGGCCTCCGCTGCCGCGGTGTCGAATTCCTCTTTGGCCTGATCATAACGACCGGTCCCCTTGGATCCGACCACGAAAAGCAGAATCGCGCCGAGGAGGGTGGCGCCACCGAGGGCCACCATGAACTTGTTATCCTTAATCCAACTCATAGATCGTTATGGCGAATGATTGCAGGCATCACTTAATCGCGACCTCGCGGGCCAAGGGCAGGGTGATTTCGAACGGGAGTCCCAGTTCGCCGGGTCTCCCGGTCACGGTGATGTCGAGAATTTGCTCGTCGCTGAGCACGACTTCCGTTCCTTTGGCTGGCTTCACCTTGAAGCGGAAACTGGTCGATTGATCGCGGAGATTTTTGAGCAGCACGGAGACCACGTTCTGGCTGCGCGGATTCTCCCGCCAGAAGCCTTTGATGCGGACGGCGTTGGCGGTTGCAGGGGCGCTGGCAAGATCCGCAAGGGAGGAGGCTCCGAACTTGGCAGCTGCAAAGTCCGCTTTGATGACGGACTTGCCGTTGATTGCTTTACCGGCGGCGGGTTTCCCGGCCAGCGGATCGTAACCGTGAATCGGCTCCAAATCAGTCAACCAGACCGCATCACTGGCAAAGGCCCCCCGCACTTCCGCAAGGAGATCCATCCAGAATGCATGGTCCGACTCGACACCGGTGTAGGCACCCACGATTTGGCGGAGGGCGGCCTCTTTTTTGAGCAGCGCGTCGATGGGGGATTTGAGTTGGCCGAGCGAGTCGCGTTGTTCCGCCATGGTTCGGGCCTTATCCACCGCCTTGGCTGCGGCGACATTCTGGAAGACGGCCCAGATGGCGATTCCGGCGAGCAACACCGCAGCGGCCGCAATGAGAAACGGCTTGCGCCGCTCAGCCGCGCGCGCCTGTTCGACGACCATCGGCACGAGGTCGATATTGATCTCGGATTTGCCAATGCCGCGGAGCCCGAGGCCGACCAACTCGCCCATCAGGTGGCCTTCCCGCTGCACGGTGGAGGCTTCCACTCCCTTGCCGATGGCCAGATTGCGGACCGGATTGAAATACTCCACCGGGAGATTGAGCTTCTCGTTGAAAAACTCGAGCGTGTAGGGGAGATTGGCACCACCGCCGGCCAGCAGGACACGGCGTGGCGCGCTGCCGCCATGCTGGCTGCGGTAATAATTGGTGGTCCGCGCGATTTCCGCAGGCAGGCGGCCGAGCGCATTGCGGATGACCATCGCCAAGGCGGCGATGGCTTCGTCCATCTGCTCGGCGTGGACTCCGCCGAGAGCAACCAGGCCGTTGGAGATTTTCTGGTGCTCGGCTTCCGCGAAGGTGATGCTGTATTCCTTGGCGATCGAAGCGGTGATCGCGGCTCCGCCGATGGCGATGCTGCGGGTGAAAAAGCGTTTGCCTTCAATATAAAGCAGGTTGCTGGTCTTGGCACCGATATCGATCAGCAGGATGGGCTCATCGGGATGACCATAGGTGGAGCGGAAGGCATTGTAGAGGGCCATCGGCGCGACGTCCACTTCGGCCGTGCCGAGGCCGCTGTCATTGACCGCACCGTTGATTTCATCGAGTGAATCGCTCTTGATGGCAACGATGACCACCTCCGTTTCGGCGGAGCCGTTGATGAGTTCATAGTCCCACACGACTTCCTGCAGGGGAAACGGCACATGCTGCTGGGCCTCAAAGGTGACTAACTGCTCGATGTTGTCGTCCTGAAGCGGCGGCAGCTTGACAAAACGCGTGAACACCGCCTGACCGGAAATCGCGTAGCGGGCCTTCGTTTTACCAAGCTTCAGGCGCTTTGCGAGATCCCCGATGGCCACCCGGGTCTGGGAGATCCGGGTCGCGTCCATTGAGGGATCGGCGATGATGGATTCGGAGTCGTATGCCTTCAGGATCAATCCTCCGCTCTTCGAAACCTCGAAGACGGCCATGCTGATGCGCTGTGATCCGATGTTGATTGCGACGCTCGTCTGAATATCAGCCATGATTCGGAAAAGTGGGAGAAAGAACTGGGAAAAAACCGGTGGGGAATAGCACTACGATCAACGGCCGCCGCGCGAGTCGAGCGTCTCCGCGTAACGATCCCACCACATGTTGCTGAAGGGGGTCTCGGCCTTGTTGAGAAGGGGGACCGAATCGCTGCGCGAAATCTTTTCGGAAGCCGCGTTCCACCACCCGGGTTTGAACTTGGTGGTCTCCGCGGCGACTTTCTCGCCGTTGACGAGGATCTCGTAGCCGACTGCCTCAACGGCACTCTTGCCACCGCTATCGGTCCCGGTGAGGCGCTTGAGCGAGGCGGGCGAGAGATACACCGAGCAATACACTTCCTCTTCGAGCGGAACGTTCACGTGGTCGATGTCTTTGGTCAGGAGCAGCATCGAACCGGGTTTGTCCGGGTTTTTCACCGCGACGAACCACTTCACGGTGAGGCGCTCGCAGGTTTTGGATTTCGGCTCGGGACTCATCGAAGCCTTGATTTTGGTTTCAATCTCAAGCCAATCCTTGGGTTTGAACGACTTCTGCTTGCCGCCGGAAAACTCGGGCGAGGGCAGATCATCGAAGGCGGGCTTTTCAGCGAGAATTCGGGCGGCCTGCCCTGAAGCGACTTGCGTCGAAACAATGGCAGTGACGGCGAAGGCGGTGACAGTGGCGAGCTTGCGGAACAAAATGTTCATACGGTCGGGGTTTAGGAGAGGCTAGGGAATCGGCTTTCGGGTTGACCAGAGAAAATAACGATTTTCGCGAAAATTTCATCGGAAGTAAATACAGCTGGACATTCATGCGCCACAAGCGGTTGACGGGGAGGTGCTCGCGGCGCATCACTTGGCGGTGGCACATGCGGAAATTTTCAGACTGAACGGGCGCGCCGGAGTGGTGGGAAGCTTTGGCGGTCGCGATGATTTGCTTCGGGCGGAGGCCCCAACCGTGATGGCTTGCTGTGATCTTGCCGAGATCCGGCTCGATCTGATCGCGGAGCCCAGCGGCGGGGTGGATTCCTCCGCTTGGGAGTCTCTGCGCGGCGTGCCCTTGCTCTTCACCGCACGCAGAGCGGAAGAAGGCGGATCCGGCCACCTCGATGCCGCCGCGCGCATCGCGCTGCTGGAAACCGCTCTCAATGACGCCGCCTGCATCGACATCGAGGTGGCGAGCATTCCCGAAACGGGATGGCTGTTAGAAAACCTGCGGTCGCGCGGCATTCCGTGGATCGCCTCGTTTCATGATTTCGCGAAACTGCCGGAAACGACCGTGCTGGTGGATGCCGCACGTCACGCGCTGGAGGCCGGTGCCGCGGTTTTCAAGGCTGCGGCGATGCTGCGCGCGCCCGCGGACATGGCGCGACTGGCGGATTTCCAACTCGCGGATCACGGCCTGCCGGTGGCCACGATGGGCATGGGACCGCTGGCCCCGGTCTCGCGCCTGCTCTGCGCCCAATGCGGCAGCGTCCTCAACTATGGCTATCTGGGAGAAACTCCCACCGCGCCGGGACAGTGGGACGCCGCGCTCCTGAAACAGGCGATCGCGAGACTCACTCAATTCAACATTCGAGGTTGAAGGTTCGATGTTCGGCGTTCCTCACCCGATCACCTCCACCGGCGCGTCGGGCAGGGCGTTAAGGAAGGACTTGCCGTAGCGTTTTGTTAGAATGCGGTTGTCGAGGATGCAGACCAGCCCGTGGTCCTTCGCGGTGCGGATCAGGCGGCCGACGCCCTGGCGCAGCTTGAGGATGGCCTCCGGCACCGAGTAGTCCATGAAGGGGTTGCCGCCGGCGGCCTCGATGGCCTCCAGCCGCGAGGCTGTTAGAGGATGGTCGGGCACGGCGAAGGGCAGGCGGGTGACGACCACGTTGGAGAGTGCCTCGCCCGGCACGTCCACGCCGGTCCAGAAGCTGTCGGTGCCGAACAGCACGCTGTGGGTGTCCCTGCGGAACTCCTCGATCATCTTGTGGCGCGGCATCCCCTCCCCCTGCATCAGGACGCGCCAGCACTGTTTCCTGAAAAAAGGTTCAAGCCGCTGCGCCGCGTCGCGCATGGTGCGGTAGCTGGTAAAGAGTACGAAGGCGCGGCCCTCGCTCTCCAGCACCGAGAGGCGGATGCCCTCGGCGAGCATCTCGTCATACTTCGGCGTTCCGGGATCCGGCACGGACTTGTAAATGCGGACGCGCATCTGTTTCTGATAGTCGAACGGGCTGCCGATGCACAATGCCCGCGCGTTTTCCGCGCCGACCCGGCCGCGGAAGTAGCCGAGCCCGGGATCGCCAACGCCCAGCGTCGCGCTTGCTAGAACGATCGACTTCCCCTGCCCGAAAAGCAGCGGGCGCAGGCGGTCGGCCACGTTGACCGGTGCGGCGTGCAGGCTGTATTGCGTCTCGTCGCGGCCGCCGCGCTCCACCCAGTAAACGCTGTCGTCCTCGGTCTGGTCGAGAAACGCCGCCACCGCTCCATGCGCCTC